>JAWXAX010000075.1 GCA_034439735.1 Rhodothermales bacterium
AGGCTGGGTACAGGCCGAAGGCGGTAGCTGCGACCATGACCGACGCGGTGAGCCAACGCGCTGCCGCGGTTTTTCGAAGCCGCCCCGCTCCGGTTTTCCGGGCGGCTTTAGGGGCGGATGGTCTGGATCTGGCGGTGCTCACGGTAATTGGAATGGGGAAACAGGGCGAGGCTGTGGCAGCCGGAGGGGAGATCATCCGGGCCGGCGTTGCAGGGACGGCATCGTCTCGTTGCTTTGCAGCCGCTCTTTACGCAACGCTCGGTAATATATGAATCGGACATACATTCGCCTGATAGGCGCGTTTTACTCCGTTCTACTCGTTTCGGCCCCGCCGCGGCACGTAGACGCGCAATCACCCGCCGCCTCGTCCCTCCTCTCCCCGGCCGAGTTTCTCGGGTACGAACCGGGGGATCGGTTCACCCTGCATCACCGCATGGTGGCTTATTTCGAACACGTCGCCGCCCACTCGCCGAGGGTATGGGGGACACGATGTATCGTGTCCCTACTAGAACCACGTGGCGGCGAGGCCAATCTGGGCGAACCCCGGGTTCTGTGGACCGGTGACTATGGCGCCGGCGACACGCGTCTGCCCACCCTCCGCGATGACCGCCAACAGATTGGCGAAGGGGCTGAGCGCGAACCGTTTGCCCTGGCCGAGGCGGATGTCGTAGCCCAGGCCCAGCTGAACGCTTATGCCGCCGGTGTCGATGCGAACGGACTCACCTTCCAGCGCCAGGCCGCCGAGGCCGAGTCCTCCTTTCAGGAAAAAATCTGTCGTTGCGGTCGGATAAAACCGGATGATGGCCGAAAGCGAGCTGATGGCGGCAGAGCGGGGGTTGTCGTCGACGGAACGGCCCCAGTGGTTGAACTCGCCGCCGATCAATAGGCGGTCGTTCAGCGAGCCGCCCATGGCGATGGCCAGGCCGGCGCCGTTGCCGCCACGCCAGGGGTCGCCTTCGGGCAACAGGTCGCAGGCGCGGCAGGTCAGTTCGTTGCCAGCCGGACCAATCCCGGCGCTCACCCAGAAGCCCGACCGGTGGGCTGCGCTTCGTGGCGCGGGGATGGGGGCCGGGATGGGAGCCGGCTGAAGCTCGCTCCGCACCTCGGAAAACAGGTCCACAAATCCGGGTTTGAAGTTTTCCTCGGGCACCAGCTCGACGGAGGGGTCGTTTTTCAGCAGGTTGCGGAGCGAGTCGCGCGCCTGTTCAATCTGCAGATTGGCGTAATAAATCATACCCAGAAGCAGGTACGCCTGCCGGGCTTCTTCTTTCGAGAACTCTCCGCGTTCGAGGCAGACAGAGATACGCTGGCTGGAGCGCTCGAACAGGCCGGCGTCGAACTCGGTCTGCGCCATTTCCAGGGCGCGCGGGCAGGGGCTGCTATCCTGGGCACGAGCCGGCAGGATAGTGAGAGCGCCTGCCAGGAACAGGAGGGCGAAGAGGCGAGAAACGGACGAAGGGTTCATGGGATACGCTATAGCTAAATGACGTTCAGAGAGGGCGAACGACAGGTAATGCGCAGACGCCGGACAAAACTATCCCGGATCACCCCTCTTTTTTTAGATGGACCACCACGCGCGCCCGCTCCCCGAAGGCGTAGCGGTCGAGATTGACGGTGTCTCGGCCCAGACGCTGATAACAGCCGGCGGGGCTCTCGGGCTGGATATCTACCTGGCGGTACCCCGGCAGGCTGGCCTCGATCCGACGGACGCCTGGCGGCAATCGCAGGGTCTGTGGGGTGGTGTCCGGGGTATTTACGCCATCGATTGTGATGGCGGCGTTGGCAAGGGGCCGGCCCGTGTCCGCGTCTTCGGCGGCGACGATGACGAAGACGGGCGTCAAGAAGTCAACAGCGAGCGGGAGCGGCGTGTCGGGGGATAGGGTGATGGCACAACGCCATTCGCCGTACGCGGCGTTGACGACCCGGGCGGTGTAGTCGCCAGCTTCCACCGCGACATCCTCCATCGCCGCGCCGCTTGCGGTGGGGGTATCGTCCAAGAACAGGTCTCCCGATGGGCTGAAAGCCAGCCGGAGCAGGGATCGCGGCGCAATGGATACAGGCGCACCGGTGGTGTCAGCCACGGAAGCGGACGTATCGGGCGTGCCGGCCAGGTCGATGCCGGGCGTGGTGGGATCCAGCTCTGTCACCGGATGCGTGGCCGGCGGCTCAATTCCGCGGTCATCCGTCTGTGAATCCGTCGACACACTGGATGGATCCGGCAGGGAGATGGCCACGGCGCCATCGGATCGGCTGCCTGGTATGTTTGAAAGCGTCTCTAGCGGTGATTCGGGGGTCGGCAATTGCGTGGAATCGGCAGCGAGCAGCGACGAAGCCGGGATGTCCGAAAGGGCGGGCGGCCGATTCAGAACATAGATCAGGCCGCCGATCGCACCGATGGCCCCGATCGCGCCCCACAGGAGAGGTTTTTGACTGGATGGAGGCGGCGGAAGCGGTGGTTGAAGGGGCGGCGGAGGGGGCTCCCGTCGGGGCTGGTCAAGCGCCTGGATAGCGCGCAGCATCTCCTCGGCGGTGGCGAATCGGTCGTCCGGGCCTTTGGCCATGGCGCGTTCCACCACGGCGGAGAGAGCGACCGGAATCTCAAGTAGCCGGGGATAGAGTGGCTCGATGGGGCCTTCGACGATTTGCCGGCGAAGGGAGTATTCGTCGGAGCGGCGATCGTAGGGCAGCTCGCCGGCAAGCATCTCATACAGCATAACGCCCAGCGCGTAGAGATCGGCGCGGCCATCGATGTCGCGTGCGCCGCGGACTTGCTCCGGAGCCATGTACAGCAGGGTGCCGATGGCGCCGTGGGTCATCGTCTGCGCCGCGCCGCCGAGTTGTTTGGCAATGCCGAAGTCGAGCACCTTGACGAGAGGCCGGCCCTCGTCGTCGCGGGCGAGCATGACGTTCGCCGGCTTGAGGTCGCGATGGACGATGGCTAACCGGTGGGCCTTGCTCAGCGCCGTGAGCAGCTGGCGGGTGAGGAACAGCGCCTCTTTTGGCGAGAGCCGCCCGCGTCGGCGGAGGTATTCGGCCAGGGTCGGACCCTGGACGTATTCCATGACGATAAAGGTATCCGGCCCTTCATCCTGCAATGCATGAATACGCACCACATGGGGGTCCTCGAGCCGGGCGAGCGTCCGCGCCTCCTGTTCGAAGCGCTGGCGGACGGTGGGGTTGCGCGCCAGCTGAGGCGTCATGGTCTTCAGGGCGACCACCTTGTCGAGCCGCACGTCGCGCGCCTCGTAGACCACGCCCATCCCGCCGCGCGCGATCACCCGGACCACCTCGTACGGGCCGATCCGCCTGCCCTCGGGCAGGTCGTCATTCTCCGTCGCGGCCTCGGCGACAGCCGGCGACTCGAGGAAGGCCTCGTCGCGGTCCTGCTCGCGCAGCAACTGCAACACGCGGTCGCGCACGCCGGCGTCGTCCGGGCAGGCCGTGGCGAGGTACTGTACCCATTCGGATGGATCCAACTCGTTGGCCGCCCGAAAGAGATGTCTGATGCGTGTCCAGCTATCGGTCATGGCGCCGGTTTCCTACGGCCGTTTCGGTCGAATGCCTGCCGCGGCAAATCTACGGCATGCGCTCGATACCGATCGAGGGAAGTTTCGTTTCGCTTCTGCGCATTGGGAGATGTGAACAGGAATCGGGGTGCGACTCCGATTCGACTCGATCAACCACATCTTTATCGCTACGCCAATGAAAACCTATATCACTTCGTTCCGCTTCGCCCTTCTTGCTGCTTTACTCCTCTTCGTCGCGGCGTGCGACAGTGTGGAATCACAGCCGGAACCCGTCGCGCCCGCGGCCTTGCCCGAGGCAGCGTTTGGCATGGACATCAGCTTGTTCAACGCCGGCGCCTCCAAAGAAGGTAGCCAGGGCACGAACTTTCTCTCCGCCGCCATCCGGGTACTCATCGTCAATACCGGCATCTACAGTGCTTTGTATATCCCGGCGCAAGTGACGGCCGCCGCACAGGTTGTCGAGCCCATATGGGACGGAGAAGCCTTCATCTGGGCCGCCGATACCCTGGTGAACGGACAGAAAGAAGGCTTCCAACTGACCGCCCGGCCGGATGGGGACGCCATCCTCTGGGAAATGGAGGTTTCTGGGTACGACGATCGCAACGACGTTCGCTTCGAAGACTTTCTCCTCTACGAAGCCCGCACCGGGCTTACTTCCAACGAAGGCACGTTCAGCATCATCTATCCGACGGAACAGGGCCCTGTTCGACTGCTCGACGGGACCTACGCGATCATCGACGAGGCTTCGGACAGCACGGTGCGTTTCTCAGTGCCGGCGGACGTCCCGGAGATCGGCGGCATGAAGGCCACCTACCGGCAGGACGGTGTGTGGTTTACGCTGGACTTCACCGAGCCCGATCCCGCCAAACGCCATGTCATGCGCTGGAACACGGAAACCAACGAGGGCTCCGTCACGGCCTACGACTACAACACCGGGGAAGAAGCCTGCTGGGACGCGGCGCTTCAGAACGTGGAATGCCCTGTGGGCAGCTGAAGAATGGGCTCTGACCCCGGTCATGAGGTTTCTTCCGCCCGCGGTGGGGTGGCCTCTGGCCGGGGTCATGAAGCTCGCTTCACTCGCGGTCATTAGATTTTAGGAAACACCGGAGGCGGGCAGCCGTTGCGGATTCCTTCGGCCGTTGCGTCGTTTCACTGGACAAACCTGCCAACCTGCAATCCTTCGGGCGCGTCGGCTTCGCCGCCGTCCCTCAGGACAGGCCTGCCAACCTGTAACCTGCCAACCTGCAACCATTCCCATGGAAATCCGAATTGAAAGCCTCTTAGTTGGCGCGCGTCGCGCGGCGGGGGTTGTTGTGGTCATCGATGTGTTTCGCGCGTTCACCACGGCGTCCGTTGCGTTCACGCGGGGGGTGGATCGGATCGTGATGGTGGCCGAGCCGCCCGAGGCGCTGGCGCTTCGGGCGCGGGGGGTGGGATCGATCTGTGTAGGTGAGGTGGATGGCAAGATGCCGGCCGGCTTCGATTTTGGCAACTCGCCGCATGAGCTGTGGGACGCCGACATTGCGGGGAAGACGCTTATCCAGTCCACCCGCGCCGGCACTGTGGGTGTTACGACCGTGGCGGCCAACGCGGAGGCCATCTTTGCCGCCGCCCTGATCAACGCCCGCGCCACGGCCGAAGCGATCCGCGCGATGGCGCCGCCGCTCGTCACCCTGGTGGCGATGGGTTACCAGGGGCGGTTTCGCGCGGATGAGGACGAGCAGTGCGCGCTTTACCTGAGGGCATTGCTCGAGGGCCGGCAGCCCGACCGCGACGCCGTCCGCTCGCTGGTTCTATCGGGAAACGAAACCGACAAATTCCGCGACCCCTCGAAACCCTACCTGCACTGGGAAGATGTCGAACATGCTCTTCGCATCGACGAGGCGCCGGTGGTGATCCGGGTTCGGGAAGAGAGCGGCGTGCTTGTGGCAAGAAAGCTGTAGGATCAGATTTCCTTAAACCCTGCAACCGCGGAGCCGCAGTCATCCGTCGTCAGGGGGTGAAGGCGTAGTGCGGATACGTCTGCGCCAGGACCGAATCCACCAGCACACGGTGGAATTGGTCGGGCTTCTCGAACTCCGGCATATGAGCGGCGTCCTCGAACCAGATGATGTGTTTTCCTGCTGGCGCTTCGAGCTGTTCGTAGTATTTTTTGACCAGCTCGGACGGCGTGTTAAAATCATGCCGGCCTGCGATGAAATAGACGGGCACCTGGATGCGGGGCACGGTCTCGAACAGGTTGATCTGGCCGAGGTCGGTCCACAGGTTGCGCACAGCAAAGTTGGGATCAGCGCTGATTTCGAGGATCTCGAGCAGGGTATACTCCGGGCTAAGCAGCATTTTACCCATGAAGTCGGACAAAAAGCTGCCGGCGGCCTCTCGTTCTTCGTAGATCGTCCCGCCAAACCGACGCAGCCACTTGCGCTGCTTGTTCATCGTCAGGTAATTCCATGGCGGGGGGCCCATCTCGTTCAGTTCGCGCAACGCTTCCCTGTTATTGGTGTTGCGCGCCTCGCGGAGCGTAAACTCGTACGAGAGCGATTCGGCGCGGGCCGTGTTCACCAGCTGACCCGTTCCTATGACGGCATAAAACGATTCGGGATACCGCTCGGCTACCATCATACCCAGCGCCGAACCCCACGAATTGCCGGCGAGGTAGATTTTGGGCACATTAAATCGACGCTTCAGGACGTCCACCAGTTCTTTGGTGTCGCTGACAAACCGGTCGACATTCATCTCGTTGGGTGTCAGACCGGGGCGGTACGATTTGCCGGATCCGAGCTGATCCCAGTAGACGACGACAAAATCTTCCTCGAGCTTCAGCCCGAAATCGCGCGCACGCGGAATGACAAATGACCCCGGTCCCCCGTGCAGATACAGCAATACGGGATTGGTCTGCCTCTGGCCGCGGATCAATACCCACTGCTCCTCGCCGCCTAGCGGGACGTTGCCGAGCAGATCGATGCCCCCCGGTGTGGTGATCTTGGTCAGATCCACCACTCGGTTTTGCTCGTACATACGGTAGAGCAACCCTGTGGAAAGAAGCGCAACCAACGCCAGCAGCGACAGGAAAAAAAACTTCAGTACGGAAGTTATTGGATGTTCTTCCATGGCCTGCGCGCGAACTACCTGTGCGCTATTGGGGCTTGGGCTGTTGGGGGAATCGGGGAGCTCACCATGGCCGATGTTCGCTACGGGTGTGTTGCCGCTCTGAGAACGGACGTTATTTCATTTTTCGTGACAGAGCAGAAGGTAACGGACTGTCAACGGCCGATTAGGATCTACGCAGGACGCGTCGCCGGGAACGGTTTCAAGGGAGGCGCTACTTCCGCCTCTTGATAGTTAACCGCCTAAAATGTTCCTGATTACTTAAAAATGCACGGCGATCATGCACCAACAAACGTGCAAAAACAGTGCCTTGTTGCTGGTCTCGCGCCATGGCCGGCCTTTCTCGTATCGTCCACCTTATCCTCCGCCGTATCGGAGAATGCCGCATCGGAATCGTTCGATCGCTTCCGGCGTTGCAGCCCTTCACGACGCTATCACCCACCTCACTGAACGTCCACAGCCATGAACCGTTTGATTCGTCCCGCCCTTTTTGCACTCCTTCTGGTTGCGCCGGCCATGGCCCATGCGCAGCAAGCCCCGGCCCATTTTGCCGAGGCCTTTCTGCCCAAATTTACCTATTCGGCGGAGCGGCTCGTCGCGCTCGCCGAAGCCACGCCGGCCGAGCTGTTTTCATGGCGTCCCGGCGAGGGCACGATGACGATGGAGCACGTCTATATGCACATTGCCCATTACAATTACATGTACCCGGTCGAAAATATGGGCGCGGCGGCTCCGGCCGGTTTGGATATGAGCGCGATTGAGGCGATCACTGGGAAGGAAGCGGTGCTGGAGACGCTTCGCGCTTCGATTGCCTTCACGCAGGCGCTGGCCGAGTCGATGACTGCCGAAGAGCTGGCGGCTTCCACGACGCTGTATGGTCAATCCACCCAGAAATGGGACGTGCTTTTCCAGCTTCAATCCCACCTCAGCGAACACATGGGCCAGCTCATCGCCTACGCCCGGATGAACGACATCGTCCCGCCGTGGTCACGGTAATGATTCAAGCTTACCCGATTAAGGGGTACAAATTTTCACTTTTCACTCTTTCCACCTCATGCCCGGCTTCGCGAAGCGTGGCGACAGCAGCGTCTAGCCGGTCGGTGCGGACGAGCAGGTAGTCGGTGTCGAAGGTAGAGACTACAAAAACGGGGAGTCCGGCGGCGGCCAGGGGAGCCGTCAGGCCGGCGACGATCCCGGTCAGCTCAAAATCCAGGGGACCCCTTGCCTGGAGCATCCGCCAGCCGGTTTCGGTCTTCCAGCCGATCTGCGCCCGATCGGCGGGTAGGACGATCGAAAGCTCCTCCGGCGTCCGCGTGACGCTGCAAAACCCTGCGTCCAGAATGTCCGGCGGCAGAGCGGCATCCGCGGGGAGCCGGCAGACGGCCATGGGGTCTGGAAGGAGGGTGAGGTGCATAACGGCATCGTTTTTATCGGTTGATGGTGAATTCCCCGGGATTCCATTAACTTACACGTACGCGGGGTATAAAGAACCGCTTCCTGCCTCAGGGCACATTTCCACGAACGACATGAGTACGATCTCCATGAAATCCTGGATGACACTTTCCTGCCTGGCGGCGCTTGTCCTCGCCGGCTGCCAGCCGCAAGCCACCCCCGAGGCCGCCGACGCGGCGCCCATGACGACAGCTGCCGCGGGCGAATGGATCAGCCTGTTCGACGGCGCCACCCTCGAGGGCTGGACCTTCAACGAAGATACGGGCACGTTCCGGGTTGAGAATGGGGTCCTCATCGTCGATGGACCGCGTTCCCACCTGTTCTACACTGGCCCGGTGGGCGATCACAATTTCAAGAACTTCGAGTGGAAGGCGGACATCATGACGATGCCCGGCGCCAACTCGGGGATGTACATCCACACCGAGTTTCAGCCGGACGGCTGGCCCGCGAAGGGCTACGAGATCCAGGTGAACAACTCGCACAGCGACTGGCGCCGGAGCGCCGGCCTTTACGGGATCGACGACGTACGCGAGGCGCCGGCGAAGGATAACGAGTGGTTCACGCAGCACATTGTCGTAAACGGTAGCCAGATCGTTACGATGGTGAACGGCGATACGATGATCACCTACAACGAGCCGCCGAACGCCGAACGCCCGGAAGACATGGCCGGCCGCCGGCTCTCCAGCGGCACCATCGCCATCCAGGGCCACGACCCGGAGAGCGTGATCCACTATAAGAACATCATGGTCAGGCTACTGCCGGATTGAGGTTGTTCCCCCCTGGCCCCGAGCATCGTTAGTTGATCTTCAGGAGAGTACGCCGGGGGCGTTCTCTCCCGGAGAGCCTACACCGCCTGATCCGCTGGCCGTGCGCCCATCTCACGGTCGAGCAGGTAGAGATTGGCGCCGTCGTTCCCGATGAGCGTGAGGGTGTCGATGATCGAGCGCGCGTTATCCTCCTCCTCTACCTGCTCATTGATGAACCAGTGGAGGAGCATTTCGAGCGGGTAGTCCTTGTGTTCCCGGGCGACATCGTACAGGCTGTTGATGCGACCGGTGATATAGCGTTCGTGTTCGAGGACCTGTTCGAAGGCCTCGCCGGGCGTTTTGAACTTGCTTTTCGGCTTACCGATAGCGTCCAGAGTGATGTTGCCATTACGCTGCAAGACAAAGTCGAAAAACTTCATGGCATGCATCGTCTCTTCTTCCCACTGGAGGCGTAGCCAGTGCGCGAAGCCTTTCAGGTTCATCGATTCAAACTGAGCCGACATCTGGAGGTAGAGGTAGGCGGATTCAAACTCGGCCTGGATCTGCTCGTTGAGTGCTTTTTCGACGGCCGGCGCCATATGGTTTCGGCTGGAGGAGGCGGCTTTTGACATGGGTGTAGCCCTGGCGTGGTGATTGGGTTCGCGCAAATGGAACGTTCGGTTCTGGAACCGATTAACTTTCCCGCTCTTCTAGCCGGGAAGCGGAGGAGACGTTCCTCAACCATCTTCAGTTACGCGCTAGGCTATCCGGGTACCTATGCCAGCACCACATATTCTCTGGGCCGACGACGAGATCGATCTTCTCAGGCCGCATATCCTGTTCCTGGAGTCCAGGGGCTACCGGGTCTCGAGTGCCACAAATGGTGCCGATGCCGTGGAACGGGTTCGCCGGGAGCGATTCGAAGTCGTATTGCTGGACGAGCAGATGCCGGGCATGGGCGGTCTGGAAGCGCTGGCCGCGATCAAGCGGATCGCGCCGGATCTGCCGGTCGTGATCGTCACGAAGAGCGAGGAAGAAGATTTGATGGAGCAGGCGCTGGGCGACCAGATCAGCGACTATCTCACCAAGCCGGTGAATCCGAGCCAGATCCTGCTGACGATCAAGCGGCTGCTGGAGAGCTCCCGGCTGCTCAACGAGAAAGCGTCCCAGCAGTATCTACAATCGTTCGGTCAGATCAGTTCGATGCTGGCCGCACCGTTATCTCACTCGGAATGGGTCGACTTATATTTGCGGCTGATCGCCTACGACCTTTCCCTGGGCGACGACAACGGCGTGCGGCAGGTGCTCGAAGATCAGTATCAGGAAGCGAACCGGGAGTTCGGACGGTTCATCGAGGAGTCCTACCGGGCCTGGGTCGCCGGCCTGGATCGCCCGCCCGACGCCAGCCGGCCCCTGCTGTCGCACGAGGTGGTGCCGCGGGTCGTGCTCCCGGAAGTCGGCGATGGCCGGCCGGTGATCTTTTTTGTGATCGATTGCATGCGGCACGATCAGTGGCTCGAATTCGAGTCCATGCTCGCGCCCCTTTTCGCCATCGAAAAGTCGTTTTATTACTCTATCCTGCCTACCGCCACTCCGTACGCCCGGAATGCCATTTTTAGCGGACTGATGCCGAACGACCTCGAGCGTCGTTACCCCGCGCTGTGGTCCGAGGGGGAGGAGGACGAGCACAGCCGCAACCGCAACGAAGAGGCTTTCCTGGGCGACATGATCGCGCGCCAGAAGCCGGGGATCCGGATGCGGTACGAGAAACTCGTGACCACCCAACACGGCCGGGACTTCGCGCAGAATATTGTCGCGTTTACCCAGAGCGATCTCAGCGCCATCGTTGTCAACTTCGTCGACATCCTGGCGCACAGCCGGTCGGACTCCGCGGTGCTCAAGGAGCTGGCGCCGGACGTGCCGGCGTACCGCTCCCTCACGCGCACCTGGTTCCAGCATTCCTGGCTCTACCAGGCCTTTCAGACGCTGGCCGAAAAAGACTGCACGATTATCGTCACCAGCGACCACGGGGCCGTCCGCAGTCTCCGCCCGACGCGCGTCATCGGGGATCGCGAGACGTCCACGGCGCTGCGTTATAAGTACGGCCGTAACCTCAAGTGCGATAGCAAGCACGCGATATTCGTCAAGAACCCACAGGAGTTTGGCCTGCCGGGGCGGGGCATCCACACGAATTATATCATCGCGAAGGAAGATTATTACTTTGTCTACCCGACGAACTTCCACCACTACGTGAATCTCTACCGCGACACGATGCAGCACGGCGGCGCCTCGATGGAGGAGATGATCCTGCCGATCGTGAAGCTCAAGCCGCGGCGGCGGAACGATTAGCGATTAACCATTATAGATTGGTAAAGAGAACGTTTAACGTCGAAAACGTTGCTCGACCATGTCCCCCTCTTTATGTCCATGCTCCCTCCCGAGGTAGAATCGCCTTTTGACGGGCTTGATGCCATCGACACGATCGGCGAGTTGATGCTGGCGTCCCATTACGATCCCGAAGCGTTGTTGCAGGCGATCACCGATATCACCGTTCGCAAGATGGGCGTGAAGGGATGTGTATTGCGCATGCTGAACCCCGAGACGGGAGAACTCGGCATTCGATCCGTGACCGGTTTGAGTGAACGATTTCTGTTTTCAGCGCCCGTAATCGATGCAAAGAACCGATTTCAAACAGTGATCGAGGAGCAGGGCGTCTACCGATTGCTGGATGTGCGCGCCGGCCAGGAGTTACAGTTCTCCGCAGCCGCGCTGGAAGAAGGCATCGCCTCGTTGCTGGCGGTAGGGCTCTTCAAGGACAAGAAAGTCATCGGCAGCCTGTCGGTCTACACCGCGCATCCGGTGTCGTTTTCGCATTACCACGAGCGGACGTTGCGCGTGCTGGCCCGATATGCGGTGATGGCCATCGAACTCGCGCGTCTCTATCGACAGGAATTGCAGGCGAAGCTCCAATCCCGCGACCTCTCCATCGCCGCCGGCATCCAGCATCGCATGCTCCCCGCGGTGATCCCGACAATCGAGGGATTTGATCTGGCCGCACGCCTGAACCCCTGGTACGAAGTGGGCGGGGATTTCTACGACATCGCGCGTATGGATGAGGAGTTACTGGGACTGGCGATGGGCGACGTGGCCGGCAAGGGGATGCCGGCGGCCCTCCTGATGTCGGGCGCACTCATGGCGCTGCGATCCCAGATGGGCAACAGCCGCCGCCTGCCCGAGATCGTCTCAGCGGTCAACGAGTTGCTCACGCGCGATACCCGAGCCGAAGAATACGCCAGCCTTATTTGCTGCCGGCTGGATCTTGAAGAATATGTTCTCTGTTACGTGAACGCCGGTCACCCCCCGCCCCTGTTGTTGCGAAATGGACGATTTACCATCCTCGACACCGGTGGCATGCCGCTGGGCATCCGGACGGGCATGACGTTCGACGAAGGCGTTATTCCACTGGAATCGGGTGACCTGATCGTCTTCCGTACCGATGGCTGTACGACGGCGACCGATTCGCGTGGCCGTCTATTTGGTGAGCGGCGTTTCCGTAGTGCCATCCGTGCAAACGCAGGCGAACGTTCGTCCAGAATCGCCGACGCCATTCTGGCGGCGCTACGCCGGTTCGTGGGCGCCGCCGGCATGCGCGATGATCAAACCCTCATGGTCCTTCGTATAGAATAACCTCAGATATGACGACGGCTCTGTTTCTTGTTGGTGGACTCATTCTGCTCTATTTTGGCGCTGAAGCGCTCGTGCGTGGCGGCGCCGCGCTGGCGCTTCGTCTCGGGATCGCTCCTCTTATCGTCGGACTAACCGTGGTGGCGTTTGGCACCAGCGCCCCGGAGATGGTCGTAAGTGTGAGCGCGGCGACGACGGGGGCCGGCGGCATCGCCCTCGGCAACGTGATTGGATCGAACATTTGCAACATCGCGCTGATTCTGGGGCTGGCGGCGGTGATCCGCCCGATGAATGTGCAAGTCCAGCTGATCCGACTGGACATCCCGATCATGATCGGCGCGTCGGTGGCCCTTGTGGTGCTCCTGGCCGATGGAAGCCTCGGCCGGCTCGATGGCGCGTTGCTCGCCGGCACGATGGCGGTCTATCTCTGGTTCCTGATCGCAATGGCCCGACGCGACCGGAACGCGCTCGCCGGCGCCATGGAGGATACGGTCCACGCAACGTCGATTCCGACTGGGCGCGGGATCGTGATGGTCGTGGTCGGGCTCGCGCTGCTCATACTTGGCGGCATGTTCTTCGTCGACGGCGCCGTGGCGTTGGCGGAAGGCCTCGGGGTGAGCGAGCGGGTGATCGGCCTAACGGTAATCGCTATTGGCACCAGCTTGCCCGAACTTGCCACATCGGTGGTGGCGTCGATCAAAAACGAAGGCGACATGTCGATCGGCAACGTGATCGGCTCGAATATCTTCAACATTCTCGCCATTCTGGGCATCAGCGCCCTCGTTGCGCCGCTTACCGCGACGGCGTTTTCGCTGCTCGATTTTGGCGTCATGCTGGGCGTGGCCATCTGCCTGTTTCCATTGGTCCGCTCCGGATTCCGCATAAGCCGACTGGAAGGCGCGTTTTTGCTGGTGGTGTACGTCGTGTATGTCACCGTTGTCATCGTGCGCTGACCGTGCCGCGGGCCGATCATCCGTTAAATAAAGATGATCTGCGTGTTGGCGCCTTCGGCCAGGGCGTACATCTCACCCACGGTGATGATGTCCTCCAGTTCGTCGATGAAGTCTTCCCGTTTCAGCTTGAACATGTCGACGGCCAGCCGGCAGGCGTGGATCTTCCCACCGCTTTCCGAGATGATCTGCAGGAATTCGGAGACGGGCGGGATATCCAACTTCTCCATCTCCTTCTTCATCATCGTAGACACCAGCGCCTCGAAGCCCGGCAGGCCGGCGAGGATCGTGGGCATCTGTCGCATCATGGCCGGGTTACCGACGGTGGCGGTGTGCAGATGGTCCTGCGTGTCTTTCTTGATCGCCTCAAGCCCGAAAAACGTGAAGAAGAGTTCGGCCTGGATGCCCTCCATGAGGGCGCCGTTGGCCATGATGAGGCCGGCGTAGACATCCTCCAGCGTCCCCTTCGAGACGATGACGAGCACTTTCTTGACGGGGTGTTTTTCCGGCCGGGGCACCGTAGCCGTTCCGGCGAGTTCAGCGGTGGCTTCCATGAGCGTGTCCGTGTGTGGGAGTATGGGTGTGAAGCGAAACGTTCAACGCATCAACGTTCAAACACAACTCACCGGCTTCGGAATGCCGGCGATGCGGCTGGCTTTTTTGAGTGGACCGCCGGGGAAGAGGTCGTAGAACTCCTTGATCGTGGTCACGTCGGACTTTCCAACGCGGCGAATCGTTAGCTTTTCGCCGGCCGCGTCCTGCGCTCGGAGATAGTTGAGCACATCGAAGTGGCGATCGGTGAGCGCGATGCCTTCTTCGCGAGCGATTTCCTGGGCCAGATCGGGCGTCCATTCCGCGGGATCGGTGAAGTAGCCTTCGGCGTCGAGGTGGACCGGTGTGCCGGCGAGCAGGGTGCTTGTCATGGTCGTGTCAGGTTGATTTCAGGAGACGGCTTCTTCTTCGAGTTCCTTGCCGGCGATGGACATATGCGCCGGCACGGGGAGTTCTTTCCCGGTCAGTAGCATGTGCCAGTAGACCCAGCGGAAGAAGAGCTTGCCCATGTGGTTGATTCTGGATTCCTTCAGCAGACTCATCGGGCCGAGGTGCGGCAGCGGGAATTTGCCCGGCAGCGGCTCGGTGACGTAGTTGAAGTCGATGAGCGTCGCTTTCCCGAACCCGGTTTCGATGAAACAGTTGGCGTGGCCGTCGAAGGAGGCCGTGAGCGGTTCGCCGGCTATGTAGTGGAGCACGTTTTCGATGAGCGTTTCGCTCATGAAATGGGCCACGGAGCCGGCCTTGGACGTCGGGACATTGGTAGCATCCCCGATGACGAACATATTCGGGAATGCTTTCGACTGGAGCGTGTGTTTATCGGTCGGGATGTAGTTGAGGTCGTCGTCGTCGCTCAGGTCGCTGGCCTCGACGAAGTCTGCCCCCATGTTAACCGGCACGGAGACGAGCAGGTCGAACGGGACTTCCTTGCCGTCGTAGGAGACGAGCTTTTTCTCGGCCTCGTCGACACGTTCCAGGTAAAAGTCCGGCACGACGTTGATGCCCTTCTTCTCGAGCAGGCCGGAGAGCACTTCGGTGGCTTTGGGCTTGGTGAAGGCGCCGGCGAGGGGGGTGACGTAGAAGATATCCACCTTATCCCGCATGCCCTTCTCGGTGAAGTAGGCGTCGGCCAGGAAGGCGAATTCGAGGGGCGCGACGGGGCACTTGATGATGGTTTCGGCCAGGTTGATAACGAGCCGGCCGCCTTCCCAGTCCTCCAGCTTTCGCGCCAGACGGCTGGCGCCGTCGTGCGTGTAGAAGTCGAAGATGTCGGTATACCAGAGATCCCCTTTCAGGCCCGGGGTTTCTTCCGGCCGCGGCGAGGTGCCGGTGGCGACGATCAGCACATCGTACGAGAGCATGTCGCCGCTGGCGAGGCGGACCTGGCTGGTGTCGCCCAGCACTTCCTCCACCTCATCCCAGATTACGTTGACGCCCTCGGGGAAGAAGTCGGTCTTGGCGCGCATGACTTCCTCCGGTTGGTAGATGCCGAACGGGATGAAGAGGAAGCCTGGTTGGTAGTAGTGGACGCGCTCTTTATCGACAATGGTCAGCTGCCATGCCGAAAGGTCGAGCCGGCGGTGCAACTTGTTGAGCATCATCGTGCCGGCTGTGCCGGCGCCCAGGATCAGCAGCTTTTTCATACCCGTTACCTGTTAAAGAGAAGGCCAATCTGCCGTGAAACTGTCACCGGGCAAAATAGCTGATGGCGCCTCCCAGGATTGCCGGGCGTCAGTCAATGGACGGGTAGTGCATGCGCTGTAGGGGTTGACGGGGAATACACTACACCCTTGTGGGTGCGTAAAAACGGTTCAAGGTTCGAGGGTTAAGGTTCAAAGGACCGCGCATCCTTGAACATTAAACCCCGAACCTTGAACCTTAATCCTTGAACCTTAAACCTTAAACCGTTCTAGCGTGCCAGCGGGTCGGGGCGGAGCTGGAATTTCATCACCTTGCTGGGCGTCCCTTTGCCGCCTTCCATGTGAAACGGCGCGCGGGTGCTGATGGTGGTCCAGATACCGCGGCCTTTCCAGCCGGCGTCGGCGTCGTCGATACGGCCATCCATCCATTTTGTATAATACCCGAGCGGATAGGGTACGCGCATGACGACCCATTCACCGTCCTTGAGGGCGAGCAGGCCTTCGGAGGCGTTGCCCGTGTTGATGGGGACGTTTTCGCCGAGGCCGAGGGTATTAAACTGGTCGACCCACGTATAGTAGCTCGCTTCGGCGCTGCCGGCGTAGTCGACCCCGCCGATCTGCGGCAACGGTTCGGCAAAGAACTCCCAGCCTTCAGGGCAATGCTGGCCGGTAGCGGTGGGGCCGTTGAGCGCGCCGGTGCACTTGCGGCGGTCGAAGCTGGCGAGATGCCCACTGGCCAGCGCCACCCAGGCGACGCCGTTGCGGTCGACGTCCATCCCACGGGGCGACCATCCCACGACGGGCTCTCCGTTGTCATCCAGTGGCAGTTCAAAGCGTTCGGCCAGGGCCGTGTGCGTCGGGTCGGTGCCGGGGTTGAGGCGAACGACAGAGCCGGGGTAGCCCAGCGACGAGGCCCAGACGGAGCCGTCGGTGGCCGGCGAGACGGCGTAAAAGCCCGACGTGATCCGCATGTCCTTGTTCGGATCCACGGGCTGGTTGGGTTCTATCCAGGCATCCCGCTGTCCGTTGCCGTTGGTATCCAGGATGAGGGGTGTCCATCCCTGGGCGGCCATTTCGTCACCCGTTTCGTCGAACAACTTTCGGTTGAGCCAGCCCACGACCTGCCCTCCGCCGCTTGTCCACAACGTGTGGTTTTCGTCCTCGGCGAACATCAGGTGGTGGGTGCTGAAGCAGGTGCCCACGTGCGTGAGTTGCTCGGTGGCGGGGTCGTACACGGCCAGGTGCCGGCCGGCGCGATTCACCGGAAACACCTTCGCGGAGGGGTGATCCGAGCCCTCTTTGCAGACGTCCGGGTTATCGGGCGGGCGGACGGTGGCGGTGAGCCACACGCGGCCGCGTTCGTCGAGCATCGGGTTGTGGACGTTGGTCTTGCTGTCCCACAACACGTCATCTTCCCAATAGGGTGAGGGTTCGAGCATCTCCGGGCCGGAGGAAGGCATCGTGGCGGGGTCGCGGACGGTGAGGGGGATTCGGCTGGCCGCGTTGGTCATCGGGTCGACGACCGGGATATAATCCGAGCTCAACTCCAATGCGCCGTAGACCGGTCCGTTGGCGTTGACCGTCGGGTCCCGCCGGTCAGTGGAGACGACGTCGTGGAGGTAGTGCTTCGGGTCAGCCCAGTCCCACTGAGTAATAACGATGTTGCGTTCGACGCCCTCCGGGCGGGGCGGCGTCTCCGGGACATCGCCGGCGGCGATCCGGTCGGTCCAGTCGGCAAACATCTCCAACACTCGGTCGCTACCCAGGGAAGCGACGGTGCTCGTCATCTGGCCACCGGCCTGGCCGGACTTGAGCCGGCGTTCCCAGGCCTGTTCAGTCGTCGGGTGCTCCGGAAATGCAGGGTGGAAGGACCGCGTCCCGATGCTGCCCAGGGCGTGGCAGGCCGTGCAGGTGCCGGACTTGACGGTGCGCAGGAAGTCGGCCTGCGTTTTTAGATTCGGCGACAGGCCGTTACCCTCTGGCCCGGTGCCCGGGAAGTCGGTTCTGGGGGGTACTTCCAGCAACGAGAGCCAGTAGCCGGCCGGGTAATAGTGTGCGGCAGCGCGCTCGTCCGGCGCGGGCACCGCCTGGAGGTCGAGCGCCCGGCCCGGCTGCGCCTGGACCTTCGGGGAGTCGGTCAATCCGTAACCACGGACCCATACGTCGTACGTGGCGGCCGGCAGCTCGGGCAGCACGTACCGCCCCTCATCGTCCGTGACGACGATCTTGGCGAAGGTAGTAGCCAACTCCTCCGTTTCGGCGATCACCCATACGCCGGCTTCGGGACCGTTCGGCCCGGTGACGACGCCTTCGATCACGTCATCCGGATGCTCGGGCGCACAGCCGCCCAGAGCCAATAGGGTGAGAAGAAGGTAGGGGAGAAGCGGATGTGATCGGATCTGCATGGCGTTAAGGCGCACAAACGGGCCGAAGTAGGTGGATGGGAGGGGCGGAATCGCACGGATTTCGCGCGATGTTTGACAAAATGGACGATCCAGACTATACCTGAAGGTAGCCGCAGGGCGGATGAGTAACAAGCGTCTTCGCCCCGCCGGCTCGTCGATATCCTCGCCCATTCTATTTCCAAGTAATCGCTGTACCTGGCATGGCCCGTCCTACCATCTCTCCGCTCAACAAAGCCCGCGACTTCTTCTTCTCTGAACTTTTATTCTCGGTTACGGATAAACGCGGCATCATCGAGTTCGGCAACGATGTCTTCGCACGGATCGCCGGCTATTCGCTGAAGGAGATGGTGGGTGAGCCTCATAACATCATCCGTCATTCGGACATGCCACGGGCGGTGTTCAAGGTGTTATGGGACTACCTGGAGGCCGGCCAGACGATCGTCGCTCAATGCCGAGATCGCCTCCAACCACCTCGGTGAGCGGGGGCTAGCGCTGGCGGAGATTGCCGGCCAGATGAGCGCCCAGACCGCTGCCAGGATTGGTTTGATCGGCTCGCTCCACAGCTCGATTTTCGACCTCCAGGGGCCGCTGCTCCGGTTGGTGTTCGACGTGCTCGTCGCCACCCTCGACATTGAAATGGCCAACCTGTTCCTCGACGAAGTAACGGCCGTTGGAGACGGTGTGGAAGAAATCCTGGAGGAAGACGATCAGATGACGGGGTACATCACGATGCTCGTCCATCTATTTGATGTACGGGCGGAAACGCTTATCCCCAACCTGATCGATATCAGCGGCCGGCTGCAAACGATTCGCGACCTTCTCTCCCGCCTCCAGCGGTATATGCGGATGCTGAGCGTCGTCCAGATTTCGGGCCAGGTCGAGGCCGCGCGTATCCCGGATTCGTTAAACTTCTCCGCCATCTTCGAGGAAGTACTCAGCCAGCTCAACCAGGCCAACCGGCAGGTGAACGGCTTTGGTAAACTCGTGTCCGATCGGCTACGGGAGAATGCGGCCGTGCCGGAATCCGCCCAGGGGCTGGGAACGCTGCTCGTCCATACGCGCGAAACTACCGCGGCGCTAACACCGGCTCCGGCGTGAAGCCGTCCTACCCGGGCCTCAACGGCTCCACCGCTACCCGCCCAACGCACCCCTCCGCCCCGCCGCATGTCTCGGTCCCCTAGAGGTATTTTGAGTCGCCGGCAGACAATAACGTGTCTGCGCCGAACTTTGCTAAGTGATGTGGGTTGATAGGTCCGAGTTATACCAACAACACTTCGCTGGCACGACACATTAGGACCCCTCGTAAGGCTTACTTCAGGACTCTCTTGTTAAACGCGCTCAGTGACGAAACGAAACAAACACGACAATGGCAGACGGTAAAGTAAAGTGGTTCAACACCGAAAAAGGTTTCGGATTCATCGAACCGAGCGACGGGAGCAAGGACATCTTCGTTCACCGTAACAACGTGGAAGGCCTCGGCTGGGACGACGGCCTTCGCGATGGCGAAGAAGTAACCTACGAAGTGGAGCGCACGCCGAAAGGCCTCAGCGCAGCCAACGTAAAGCGTGTACGTTAACACGACCCGTTGGCGGGGTTAACGCCTCGCATTTCTGGTTTCCAAAAAAGCCTGGCCGATTCGGTCAGGCTTTTTTTGTGTGCATCCGGCAAAATCTGTATGAGGGTCGCCGCCATAGACCACCTACGCTGTTACCCGAAACGGCAGAGATCGGCGCGGCACGCAGGACATACTCATCCGGGATAGGCCGGTAAAAGAATTTGTCGACGCCCTCGTAAAAGCCGGCCAACGGGTGCAGTACGTGCAGGTGGGCGGCGGCGGCCATGCTTTTTTCGATTGGAAGCTGGACCAGCGAACGAAGGATACCTTCCACCAGTACGGCGTTTACTACGCGGCGGGGATGAAGGCGTTTTTTGCGTCGGTGCTGCTGTAGCTGCAGGAGTAGTTCCGAAAGCACGTATCAGACGCAAAAACCCTCCAGATGATCGTCTGCCATCGGCATGACCCTATGTGTCGGGCGTACTGGCTTGGTTTGGGTCCGTACGGACACGCCATGGCGTGTCCCTTCCACGCTCCGAAGCATTGTCATGACCGATAGGAATGCCTCAAAAGCCTGTCATGGTGAGCCTTCGATCGATATCGATCGAAGTGTCGAACCACCTCAAGGAGCGACCGCGCTTCGATCCATTCGTGGTGCTGCCGCGTCAGTAAGTCTCCCCGCCTCCGAGGGGGCAGATTTTCGATAACTTGCGATTGCCATCCAGTAGAGACGCTCCTGTGGAGCGTATCAGCGAGGTTTACGCATTCCAGAACGGGTTCCGGTAACCTTCAGTAGACGCTCCACAGGAGCGTCTCTACGACCTTTATATTAACAGACGCCCCACTGGGGGCGTCTACATGTATCCTGTGGCGACCGCCCAGAGTAGACGCTTCACCCTTCTACCTTGCGAAGGCGTTTTGCCGTCAGTCGCGTCGCAGCAGGAACAGCCGGAATTCGGATTCCGGTAGCACTTGCTGCTGGATGGCGCCCACCGTTCCATACGAGTCGTACAGACCGGCTTCATCCGTGAAGGCCCTCCCGATGATTTCCATGATGCCTGGAAACGTCGTACCGTCCGTTCGCCAGACCACCGTGCGTTGCGCGATCAGGCCAGGGAAGATGGAGGCGTCGATAAGGTCACCATTCATCTGGATGATGAGGCCCGGCGTCTCGGGCAACAGGTCGAAATCGGCGCCATGTCGGACAAGCTGCTCATCCAGGGAGATGGTGTGTTGGGAGGGGTCGAGGACAAAGCGGGCTGCAGTGTCGTCTACACTGAAATCGACGACGATTTCCTCCGGGTAAGTGAGTTCCTGGCGCTGGACTATGATGGCGTACACCGTGAGGTTTACGCTGTCCTCGGGCGTGCTTGAGTGCTTTTCAGCTGTTGGCCGCAGAAAGGGATTGGGGCTACCCAGTGATGGCCAATAGGGCGATTCTGGAACCTGCAGGAGGTAAACCGTGGCCGTTAAGTCCTCGTCCACGAGCTGTTCGGTCGACGAACCATACCCTTTGGCTGAAATCCTGAATCGTTGGGATGGAAATCGACTCAGTGGAACGGCCAATTCCTGGTCGATGCTCAGGCGAGCGAACGGCGTGGGGGCTGCCGTAGAATCAAGGAGCACCGCCTCGTCGTAGGGACTGAGCGAGACGACGACTTGGGCCGGCGGTTTGTCAATGGCCGTGTCGCAGGAGGTCAAGACGAGCACCAGGCACGCGAGCAAACAAAATGATTTCATGATGTTGACCGGTTTATGGAGGAGTTTCAGAAACCCGTATCAACGATCATGGAAAATGTGTAAAGTTAATGGGATATGCTGGCCGATAACACAGGGAGTTTCAACGTTGTTTCCGGACGCGTCATCGCAGAGACTCTCGGCCAATACCCTGGGTGGCGCAGTGTGCGTAGGGTTCAGATAACGTACGGTAGGAAGAAAACAGAGCCATGAAAGAAGGGAACCTTAAGGAGCATGCTGTATATGCATTGTACGCACAAAGAAACGCACATGTACGATGAGCAAGACCAGCACCATTTCAGCCCGAATCAATACGGACGACAAGCAGCGGGCAGAGGCCATATTCAGCCAACTCGGAATTTCGGCTTCACAGGCTATTGCCATGTTCTACAAGCAAGTACATCTTCGAAATGGCATCCCTTTTCCTGTTGAGATTCCGAACAAGAAGACAAAGAAGGGGATTGCTGATGCGAAAACGGGCAAAGGGGATGTTTTTGATTCGACGGAAGCGTTGTTCGACGATCTGGGCTTGTAGATGAAATCGATTTGTCGCACCAATCAGTTTAAGAAAGACGTCCGTAAAGCCGAACGACGCGGCAAGAATTTGGAGAAGCTTAAAGAGGTTATTGTGCGGCTGTCTCAGGACGAGGGATTGCCGATAGCCTGGCGCGACCACGAATTGACCGGCGAATGTAAAAGGAGTCCGCGACCTCCATATCGAGCCGGACTGGCTGGTGTTGTATGAAAATTCCTCAGAAGAATTGGTCTTGATCAGAACGGGGAGCCACGCAGATCTATTCGAATAGCTCGGATGGCAAAGATTGTGGTGTAAGGGGGGATATGCTCTCGTAGGACAATGGCTTCAATCCAAAAAAATGCCCTCCGAAAACATCGGAAGGCATTTTGAACCGGGTACCGCGTACGGGATTCGAACCCGTGTTACCAGCGTGAGAGGCTAGCGTCCTGGACCCCTAGACGAACGCGGCAAGTACTCCCCCACAACGCCGGCCCCGTCGCCATGTTTCGCGGGCCTCAGGGTATCGCGAGGGGTTCGAAAAACGCGACCACGCGGTCGAAGCTGCCAGTCATCTCCAGCGGATTGTGGCCCGCCCCGGGATAGATGTAGGACTCAAACGCCGGCGCCGTCCGCCCCAGCGCGGCCATCGCGTCGATCAGCGCCACGGCCTGGCTCACGTTGACCGTCACGTCCGCATCGCCGTGGTGGAGTTGGAGGCGGGGGAGGCGCTCGGCGAAGAGGACGGCAGAGCGACGAACCAGCTCGGGGCGCACGTCGGCGATGGTTATCTGTCCGTCCTTCAGCGGCTGGATGTAGGTCTCGTTGAGATAGTCGAATCCCGGCAGATCGCGCGGGATGTCGAGCAGGGCGTCCGCCACGATCTCCTGCACGTACGGCCCGAAGAAGTCGGTCGGCCCGAAAAACGCCACGATGCCGTCCAACCCGGGCCGGCGCGCGCCTAATAACAGCGCCACGCCGGCGCCTCGACTCAGGCCAAGAACGTTGATCTGACTGGTGTCGGCCAGTGGCGTGATGGCAGGCAGCGCCTCCAGCAGCGCCAGCGTGTCGTCCACGTCGCGATCGAGTGGGCTTGGCGGAGCGGTGGACAGGTACGTCACGCCGTTGACGCCAAGTGGCTCGCTCCGGAACGACGGGGCGACGAACACGAACCGGTTGACCACCTGGTCGACCCCCACGGTCAGCAGTGCCAGCGTTTCGTCGATGTCCACGCCGCCGTCCCCGGGATGGGTGTATAGGAAGACGGGCAGCGGACCTGTCGCGCCCAGGGGGACGGCTACGGCCGAATAGTGGATGCCCTGGTCGACCGTCTGGGCTACTACGTACAGGACGCTGAACGTGAACGGGGCCACCAGTACGGTGTCCTGCCGGACGATGGTCGCCTCTCCCGAAGAAACCGTTCTCCCGGCCCATTCCACTGATACCGCATCGATCTCCGCGCGTGTGGGCGGAGCAAAGAGTACATCCAGGTCCACCCCCTCGATCACGCGCTCGTCGCCCGGCGACATGGAGTCGCAGCCGGCCCAGATCAGAACAAGAAGAACGAGGCCGATTCGAAGGATCATGGGCGTTGAAAATGGCAGGCGATGACGATGGATCCTGTTCAATGGCCTTCCGACCGTCCCGTTCCGCGAAGACGAACACGGTACTCTTAACGATTATTTCGCGATTCGGCACTCCATAGGGCTGGACATCTGGCTTTTGTTTATTTAGATTCGGTCTAAGTAAGCATAGCATATCCAAATCAATGACGCCGATGGTTCTCCGCTTTCTACGCCGGCCTGGAGCCGTGCTCGGTATACTCCTTATGTTTCCCTTCGCCGCACATGCGCAGCGTGCCGGTCTTGGCGGGGTTATCGTGTCGCACGAAACCGGAGCGCCACTGCCCGGGATCAACGTATACCTGGACGGCGCTGGCGTGGGCGACATCAGCGGTCGAAATGGGGCCTATGCCATCGACGGGGCGCTGGCAGGCCGGTACCTGCTGGTGGCTCACGGCTTGGGATTCGAGACCTTTCGCGACTCGATCTCACTGTCGCCAGGCGAAACCCGGGTGCAGGACATCCGGTTGGCGGAGCGACCGGTGGACCTCGATGAGATTGTCGTCGAGCGTCTGAGCATGACGGGTGGATATGGTGGCGTGCTGGACATCCCGGGCGCGGCGCATTACATCGGGCCACGCGAGTTGGAGACCTTTTCGTTTAACGACATCCACCGCATCCTGCGCCAGGTGCCAGGGGTGCACGTGCAGGATGAAGACGGGTTCGGGCTCCGGCCGAACATCGGCATGCGGGGAACGGGGTCCGAGCGGAGTTCTAAAATCACCGTCATGGAGGATGGCATCCTGATGGCGCCGGCGCCCTACGCCGCGCCGGCCGCCTACTACTTCCCCACCGCCGGCCGCATGGAGGGCGTGGAAGTGCGCAAAGGGTCGAGCCAGATCAAATACGGCCCCTATACCACCGGCGGCGCGATCAATTTGATTTCGACCCAGATCCCCGACCGGTTCGTTGGCCGGCTCGATGCCCTCGCCGGCACCCGCGACGACCGGACGCTCCACGCGACGATCGGGCACACGATAGGCCGTGTCGGCTTCCTGGTGGAGACCTACCAGGCGCAGTCGGACGGCTTCAAATCCCTCGAAACGGGTGGCTCGACAGGATTCGACAAGAAGGACCTTATCGCGAAGCTCCGCTTCACCTCCGCGCCCCGGGCGCGGGTCTACCAGTCCCTTACCCTGAAAGCCGGCCTGACCGACGAGCGGTCCGACGAGACCTACCTCGGCCTTACCGAAGCCGACTTCGCGCAGCAGCCGTATCTGCGCTACGCCGGGTCGCAGGAGGATGTGATGGATGCCGCGCATTCGCACTTCACGGCGCGCCACGTGATCCGACCTACCGACAAGATCGACCTCACGACCACGCTGTACCGCACAAACTTCGAGCGTAACTGGTACAAGCTGGATCGTGTACAGACGGCGGCAGACGGGTTCGTGTCGATCACGGATGTGCTGGATACCCCGGAGGCGTATGGCGATGCCTACAACGCCCTGCGCGGCACGCCGGCCGCCGACGATCATCTGCTCGAGGTCAAAAACAACAATCGGACGTATTACGGCCAGGGCGTGCAGAGCATCCTGGGCATAACCCTCCCGGGCGGGCGGGCGTTGCACGAAGTGGAAGTCGGACTTCGGTTTCACCAGGACGAAGAGGATCGCTTCCAGTGGTCGGATCTGTATCGGATGGAGGCCGGCGTGGCCGGCGGCCCCGGGCAGATGGTGCTTACGGAGGCTGGCACACCCGGCACTGAAAGCAACCGAATCAGCCAGGCGCGGGCACTGGCGGCGCACGTTCAATACCGGCTCAGCGCCGGCCGGCTCACCGTGACGCCAGGCGCTCGGCTCGAGCACATCGAGCTCTCGCGGGACGACTACGGCCGGGCAGATCCCCAGAGGACAGGTTCCGCGCTCACCGCCCGCACGAACCGGGTCGACGCCTTTATGCCAGGAATTGGCATCGACAGGCAGATCGGCGTCAATGGCCATCTGTTCGCGGGCATCCACAAAGGGTTTGCGCCGCCGGATTCGCGCGAGGGCACCCGGCCAGAGCAGAGCGTCAACTACGAGTTCGGCGGCCGCTATCGCCGCGGCGTTACCGGAGCCGAGGCGGTGGTGTACTTCAGCGACTATAGTAACCTGTTGGGGGTAGATCTGGCGGCGGCCGGCGGGCAGGGCACGATCGATCAATTCAATGGCGGCGAAGTGAATGCCTACGGACTGGAGGTGTCGGCGGAGCATCCGATTGCCCCGGAGGGATCGGTGGTGCATTTCCCCATCCGGATCAGCTATACCCTCAGCCGGGCGGTTTTCCAGAACAGCTTTGACAGCGACTTCGAGGCCTGGGGGGGAGTGGCCAAAGGCGATGAATTGCCCTACCTCCCGCGTCACCGCGTGTCGTTGATCGTGGCGGCCTCCATGGACCGGGCCACGGTGAGTCTGGGGGCGGCCTATGCCGATCGAATGCGGACCCGCGCCGGCCAGAGCGCCTTTATCGACCGCGAAAGCACCGATGCGCACCTGGTGCTGGATGTGTCGGGCGAGTTTACCGTGAGCCCGAATTTGCGCTTGTTCGCCTCTGTGCGGAACGTGACAGATCAGGCGTACATCGTGGCGCGCCGGCCGGCTGGCATCCGTCCGGGGTTGCCGCGAACGGCGATCGTGGGGTTAAAAACAACCTTCTGACCGGTTGTTATCCGGGTGCGGGTGCGGCGGCGGCGGATGTGTCCGTGGGCTCCGGAAGATAAAAATGGACGATGGCGGCCATGGCCAGCATCGCGACCGAAGCCATGATCGTGTTACTCGCGTAGCCGTAGTTCGTGTAGGCCGCGCCGGCCAGGCCGCTACCGAGGCCCATACCGATCTGGCCGATGGCGATCGTGAGGCTCATGAGACTGCCGCGGCGTTCCGCCGGCACCAGCGCCGTGATGAGCGACTGGAACGGGCTGATACGCATTGCGATCATGATCATCGAGAACGCAAAAAAAGCGAACGCCATCCAGCGGCCCGAGACGAGGAACGTCGTCAGCAGCATGACGAGCCCCAGCCCGATGCACGACGACACGATGAGCGGTTTACGTCCAATCCGATCCGAAAGCTGGCCGGCCATCGGCCCCGTCGCCACGTTCATGATCCCCCCGATAAAAAAGAGGAGCACGATGTCGTTGTTCTGGAGCCCGATATAGTGTTCGAGCCACGTGGGGAGGTAGACGAGGTACATGCCGACGCTGGCGAACATGAGCACGTAGGCGAGCGTGGCGGCCGAGATTTTCGGGTCGCGGAGAAGGATTCCGTAGTTGGTGATGGCGCGGCCGATCGTCAGGCGATCCGTATTCCGGGCGACATTCGGCTGGGGGACAAATCGCCACACCAGCGCCACCGCGACCACCATCGTGAGGCCGAACACGACAAACGGCCAGCGAAAGCTATACAGGCCGGCAATGAACTTCCCGAGCGGGATGCCGGCGATCTGGCCGGCCGCCACCGCGCTCATCACCCAGCCGTTGGCCCACCCTCGCTTCTCATAGGGAAAGTAGTCGCCCACATACGACACCGCCGCTCCGCTGAGCATCCCGCCGGCGATGCCCGAGAGTCCGCGAACGGTCAGGAGCGCGAAGAAGGTGTTGGCCGCGGCGTGAAGCAGGAGCGTGATCGACATCGCGCTGCATCCGATGAGCAGGATGCGCCGCCGGCCGACCTTATCCGAAATCGGCCCGATCACCAGGGCGAATATGCCCAGCATCGCCGCGTAGATCGTTACCAGCCATCCCAGGTTGGCTTCGGGGATACCCAGTTCGCGACTGATGTTGGGTAAGATGGGGGAGACAATGATCACCTGGCTGCTGGCGGAGAACATCATGAGCCACAATGCGGCGAGCACAACACGAGGACTGGAGGATGAAGCGTCTCGCATAACTACAGATCAAGAGGGCGGCGGCAGGAGTGCATGGCCGGCATAATAAGAAGTGAGCGGGTAGCGGCGAAACGCATCACGTGCCGCGGATGTTGCGGGCGCGCCATCATTCTGCCATGTCAATGGTACGAGCCCGGGCGCTCCAGGGCCGGGGCGCCATGTTACGGAGGCTTAATACTGGGATAACATAATGGTAACACATGGAGGCTACACTGGCGTCCAAACCCACCGTTGGTTCTCCCGGTATCGATAGCAACGCTCTGAACATAATGAAATCGCGCCCATCCGGACGACTTTTCCTGTTGATTTTTGGAAGTCTGCTGTTCTTCTCCACGCCCCTTTTCGCTCAAAAAGGCGCCATCACCGGCGTCGTCGTCGATGCCGAGACGGGCGAAACCCTTATTGGGGCAAACGTGCTGATTGAAGGCACGGCGACGGGTACCACAACCGATTTCGACGGCCGCTACGCCATTCACGCGCTCGATGCCGGCATGTATTCGGTCGTGTTCTCGTATATCGGCTATAACTCGGTCACTGTCTCCGGCGTAGAGGTCGTCGCGGATGAGACCGTTCGCGTGGACATCACACTAAGCGCCGAGGCCATCGGGCTGGGCGAGGTGATCGTCGAGGCGCGTGCCGTGCAAAACACGGAGGCTTCGCTGCTCCGCGAACGCCAGAAATCGATTTCCGTCAGCGACGCCATCAGCGCCGAGGCCATCTCCCGCTCCGGCAGCGGCGACGCCGCCGGCGCGATGACCAAAGTGACAGGCGCCTCGGTGGTCGGGGGCAAATACGTCTACATCCGCGGCCTCGGCGAGCGGTACTCGAGCACCCAGCTCAATGGCGCCACGCTTCCGAGCGCCGACCCGGACAAGCAGGCGTTCCAGCTGGACCTCTTCCCGACGAGCCTGCTCGACAACATCGTCACGACCAAGACCTTCACGCCGGACAAGCCGGGTTCGTTCACGGGCGGCCTCGTCAACGTCGGCACGAAGAACTTCCCGGATACGTTCACACTCCAGTTTACCACGTCCTCCTCGTACAACGACCAGTCCAGCCTCTCAAATAGCTTCCTGAGCTACGACCTTGGCGACCTCGACTGGCTCGGCTACGACGACGGCAACCGGGACATCCCGGCGATCTTCCAGGATCCGAATCTCCAGATCCCCACCGAGGTCGAGGCCCGTTTCGATCCCACCAAGGCCCAACTGCTCGACAACGTCTCCCGCGCCTTCCGGCCGGAGATGGAGCCCACCGTGGCCCGCGCGCCGGTCAATAGCGGCTTCTCTATGGCGTTCGGCAATCAGATTCCTTTCCTCGGCCGGCCGCTCGGCGTCATCGCCAGCCTGACGTATAATCGCGCGACATCGTTCTACGACAACGGCGCCGCTGGCCGCTACGAACTCGTCGGTGGCACCGTCCAGCAGATCGACCAGTTGACTCCGCTGCGCAACCTGGTCGATACCCGCGGATCCCAGGAAGCCAACTGGGGTGGCGTGGCCACGCTGTCCTATAAGCCGCACCCGAATCACGAACTGTCCACGACATTTCTGCGGACCCAGAACGGCACTTCGGATACCCGCTACCTCGAAGGGTTCTGGCAGGACCTGTCGGGTAATTCGACCTTTCAGACCCGCGTACTGGGCTACCAGGAACGCAGCCTGAATTCGCTGCAGTTTAAAGGCGAACATGCCGTGCGGACCGTGACAGCCGAGTGGCGCGCCTCGTTTGCGACCAGCGTGCAGGACGAGCCTGATCTTCGCTACTTCTCGAACCACTTCACCCTTGTTGACGCCGATACGGTATACCAGAAGCCGGCCTCGCTCTACCCCTCGCCGGCGCGGTTCTTCCGCAACCTGGAGGAGCAGAACCAGGAGTATGGATTGGACCTCTCGGTGCCGTTTAAACTCGCCGGCAAAAGCAGCAAGGTCATGTTCGGCGGCAATTATATCGACGTACATCGCGACTTTAACGAGCGCCGGTTCGAGTACCGCCAGGGCGCAGGGTTCTCCTACAGCGCCTTCGGCGGCGACAACGACGCGTTTTTTGCTTCCACCGGCATCATCGGCACCGGCACGGCCGGCCGGCCGACCTTCGGCAACTACATCATCGACGCGTCGTCCCTCAAGAGCAACTACACAGGCGACCAGACGATCTCGGCCGGCTATGCCATGGCCGACTTACTCCTCACACGGAAGCTGCGCCTCATTGGCGGCGTGCGCCTCGAAGCGACCCGCATGACCACCCAGAGCGCCGACAGCGCCCTCGTCGCCGGCCGGCTGGAGAACGACGATTATCTGCCCTCTGTCAACCTGGTCTATGCACTCACCGACAACATGAACCTGCGCGCCGCGGCCACGCAGACGCTGGCTCGCCCCACGTTCCGCGAGCTGGCGCCCTACGCAACGTTCGACTTCGTGGGCGACTTCGTTTTCTCGGGTAGCTCGAACCTCAAGCGGACGCTCGTCACGAACTACGACCTTCGGTGGGAGTGGTTTGTGCGCCCCGGTGAGATCCTCGCCGTCAGCGGATTCTACAAGGGCTTCGAAAACCCGATCGAGCGCGTGATCCAGACCAGCGTCGGCAACAACACGATGTCGATCCAGAACGTGGCGACCGGTCGGGTCGTCGGGGCCGAGTTCGAGTTCCGCCGCCGGCTCGACGCCTTCGCGTCGATCCTGGAGAATTTCGATGTCGGCGGCAACCTCGCCCTGGTGCATTCCGAGGTGGACATCCCCGAGGAAGAACTCATGGTCATCCGCTCGGCGGATGCCGAGGCGGCCACGAGCCGTCCGCTCGAAGGCCAGTCGCCCTTCGTCGTCAACTTCGACCTCACCTACCAGAAGCCCGAATGGGGCTCGATAGCCAGCATCTACTACAACGCCTTCGGCGATCGCCTCCGCGTGGTGTCCGAAGGCGCTGCGCCGGACATCTACGAGCGCGCCCGCGGGACGGTGGATATCATCTACTCCCAGCGGATCTGGCGTAGCGTGAGCCTCAAGTTCGCCGTCAAGAACATCACGGACAGCGATGCGACGCTGAGCCAGTCGTTTAAAGACATCGACTACGTCTACCAGCAGTTCGAAGCGGGCAGAACGTACTCGCTCAGCTTTACCTACAAAGTTGAATAGCGGCGAACGCGGCTTGATGGCCTGTTCCAGCGAACAGCGCGCGGGGTGGCTCAGATGAGCCACCCCGACGTGTTTCTGGGAGGTGTTAAGCCATCGTTACCGAATCGTTGCGGTACTATGACCAACTCGTCTGCCGCCGCACTCAAACCCACCACGGCTATACTCACCAACACATAAGAGCATCATGCAACGGCTACTACTTCTTGCGTTTACGATTATCGCGCTGCCTATGGCCGCGTTTGCACAACCGGAGATCCGCGTGACGGACGCGGACATTGCTCCAGGTTCGGTGACGACGTGGACGTCGGCGAACACGTACATCCTGGACGGTGTGGTGTTCGTGGAAGACGGCGCGACGCTGATCATCGAGCCGGGTACGGTGATCAAGGCGGAATCGGGCCAGGGCAACGAGGCCTCGGCGCTGGTTGTGACGAAGGACGCGACGATCCTGGCGGAAGGGACGGCTTCGACCCCGATCGTGTTCACGTCGGTGCTGGACAACGGGAGCCTGACGTTCCAGGACCGCGGCCTGTGGGGCGGCGTGGTGATCCTGGGCCAGGCCTCGACAAACAACCCGACGGACGGCGGCGTGAAGGAGGTAGAGGGAATCAATGAGATCGTGGCCGAGGGAGACGACCGGGCAGAGTACGGTGGCACGGACGACGCGCACAACTCGGGCATCTTCCGGTACGTTTCGATCCGCCACTCGGGAATCGCGGTGGGCGACCAGGCCGGCAACGAGATCCAGGGCCTGACCCTCGGCGGCGTGGGCTCGGGCACGGTGATCGAATACGTGGAGTCGTTCGCAAGCGCGGACGACGGGTTCGAGTGGTTCGGGGGTACGGTGAACACGAAGTACCTGGTGTCGGCGTTCAACGAAGACGACGCGTTCGACTGGGACGAAGGGTACCGCGGCAAGGGCCAGTTCTGGTTCGCGATCCAGGGGAACGACGTGGGTGGCCGTACGGCGGAGCAGGACGGCGCGCTGGGGAACGAGTTTTTCGAGCCGTATTCGATCCCTCAGCTCTCGAACGTGACGTACATCGGCCCGGACGCCGGCACGGCGGAAGGGGACGGCGCGGAGATGCTGATCTTCCGTGACAACAGCGGCGGCAAGTACTGGAATTCGATCTTCACGGAGTACAGCGCATTGACCGGCGGGAACGGGATTCTGGTGGAAGTGGTGGCGGGCGATGCGAACAAGCCGGCGGACAGCGAGGACCGGATGGCGAACGGCGATCTGGTGCTGGCGAACAACCTGTGGTGGGGCTTCGGGGACAACTCGATCGGAGCGATCGCGCCGCAGGACTTTGTTCAGACCCACCTGCTGGCGAACGCAAACCGGATCGCGAACCCGCAGCTTCGGGGGGTGAGTCGTGAGGCGGACGGCGGCCTGGACCCTCGGCCGGCGGTGGGCAGCCCGGCACTCGACGCCACCCAGGTGGCCGACCCGGGCGATGCGTTTTTTACGACGGTCCCCTACGTGGGGGCCTTTGGCGATGAAAATTGGTTGGTGGGATGGACCGCTCTGGGCGCACTAGGCTTCACGACCGGCGTCGCCATCGAGCCGATCTCCAGCGAAGTGCCGTCGTTCTTCGCGCTGAAGCAGAACTACCCGAATCCGTTTAACCCGACGACGACGATCGAATTCCAGCTGGTCAGCGCCGGCGCGATCCGCCTCGCGGTGTACGACGTGCTGGGCCGCGAAGTGGCCCTGCTCGCCGACGGCGTCCAGCCTGCCGGCACGTACAGCGTCCGCTTCGACGCGCGGGACATGGCTTCGGGTCTTTACTTCTACACGCTGGAGGGTAACGGGGTTAACAGCACCCGCAAGATGCTGCTGATCAAGTAAAGACGCTATAGCATCGGTTTCGGGGGGACGCTGGCGATCGCCGGCGTCCCCCCTTTTTGTATCCACCAGGACGGCACCATAATTTGCTAATCCGGCGATCATCATCCGGTAATCCCGTTCTCGTATCCTCTCCTATCAGGACACACGCCCGATCTGGGCTCATTCTGGCTAGAACACGGCTTACGGGCTATGGGGAACGGCGGACCCAATCGATACCGTACGATCTGGATCTCGGATTTTCACCTCGGCACCCGCCACATGAAGGCGGAGGCCCTGCTCGACTTTCTCCGCTGCAATGAATCGGAATACCTCTACCTCGTCGGCGATATCTTCGACGGCTGGGCACTCGGGAAAGCCTGGTACTGGCCGCAGGCTCACAACGATATCATCCAGAAGATTCTTCGAAAGGCCCGAAAAGGCACGCGGGTGACCTACATCCCCGGCAATCATGACGAGTTTGCGCGCGGCTTCGTGGATCAGCAATTCGGGGGGATCGTAACACGGTTGAATGCCATGCACACCACCTGTGACGGCAGGCAATTCATCGTCTTGCATGGCGACGAGTTTGACGGGGTCGTCCAGTACGCGCAGTGGCTGTCGGTCCTCGGCGCGCGCGCCTATCAGTTGACACTCAGCGCCAATTACTGGTACAACCGGCTACGAAAACGCCTGAACCTGCCGTACTGGTCGCTTTCCGCGTATGTGAAGTATAAGACGAAGCGGGCGGTGCAGCACATCGCTCATTTTGAACGGTTTGTAGCGCAAGAAGCCCGCAAATACGAAGTGGATGGGGTGATCTGTGGCCACATCCACCACGCGGAGATGCGAACGATCGATGGCGTGCAGTATGGCAACTCCGGCGATTGGGTGGAGAGTTGCACGGCGCTCGTCGAACACGTGGACGGTACGCTCGAGATCATTCGCTGGGACGGTTCTACCGATGCCGGTGAAAATTCGGGCAATGAATCGGGCCACGATGAACTAGAGCTTCCCCTGCGATTCGCCATGAACGGCTTACATCCTCACTGAACTGGTGCGATCTCGGTTGTTTCGCCGGCGTACCGAGCTCGTATGCCCATGACTCCACTGAACTGCCTGTTTATCGTCCAGGGTGAAGGGCGCGGTCACATGACCCAGGCCCTCGCCCTCAAGGCTATCCTCGAAGACGCCGGCCACCGAGTCGCCGGCGTGCTGATGGGAAAAAGCAGCGGCCGGCGGGTGCCCACGTTTTTTACCGAGAAAATTGGCACACCGGTCACCTATTTCGATAGCCCCAACTTCGCGTTGGACGCCACGCAGAAATCGGTCGATATGGGCGCCACTATCGTCCAGAACGTACGCATGGGCGGCGCCTTTCGAGCGAGCATCGACACGATCCACACCGCGATCGAAGCCACGCGACCAGACGTCATTGTCAACTTCTTCGAGCCGCTGTTTGGGGCGTATGTGCTGCTGTACCGGCCGACGGCGCCGGTGGTGTGCATCGGGCATCAGTACATGTACCACCACCCCGTCTATCCTTTTCCGCCGGGCATGTGGGCCCAGCGGTTCGGCGCCAAAAATTTCACCCGGCTCTCATCGTTTGGGGCGTCGCGCCGGCTGGCGCTCTCCTATTACCCCGCGCCGTCGCGTCCGCGCCTCGCTGTCCTCCCCCCGCTCCTGCGCCCCGAAGTGTTCGAGCAGCCCCTGGATGCCACGATAGAAGAGCCGTTTTATCTGATGTACCTGCTCAACCAGGGGTACGCCGACGAAGTCATCGCCTGGCACCGGCATCATCCGGAGCGCCGGTTGCACTGCTTCTGGGACAACCCGCAGACTCCCGAGCCGTGGGATTATTCGCCGACCCTCACGTTTCATCCGCTGAGCGATCGGAAATTTCTGGAGATGATGGCCCGATGCAGCGGGCTTGTCTGCACGGCCGGCTTCGAATCCACCTGCGAAGCCATGTACTATGGCAAGACGATCCTCGCCGTGCCGGTCCGCGGACACGCGGAGCAATACTGGAACGCGCTCGACCTCGCCGGCTTCGGCGGCGGCGTCTATGCCGCGTCGTTTGAGATCGAGCGTCTGGAAGAAGCCCGCAACGTCCTCCTGCCTCCCACGCAGATCTTCCGCGCCTGGGTGGACCAGGCCCCCGAACGGTATCTCCGCGAAATCGAAGGGGTCGTTGCCAGCAGAAACCTCTCGATTCGATGAAAAAAGCCCGACTCCTTACGGGGAGCCGGGCTCTTGCTTCGAATGCTACGCATCAGCATCCCTAACCGATGGTCAAGGTACGACCGCCCTGCCGGCCTCGCTGAAAGGAACTGTTAAGAAACGAGTGTAAGGGTTTCGCCGACGTCTCGACTAGCCAGTAGCCTGTGAAAAGACGCGTAGCGGGATGCCGTACTTGCCGGGGAAGCCATCAGGGGCACCCGTCACGGCAATCCACAGAGATGACGTCATGAGATCCTCCTTTCTGAATGAATCGTCCCAGCCTGGCCACGCGACCGGGCACCCGTCGAATCCCCCGCCCGTCCGCTGGGCGCCCAGGCACGCCGTCAATGAGCTGAGTAAGCGATTCGCGCAACGCGTGGATCGGTTCACGGCGTGCGACCTCAGCTATGGCCTGGCGTTGCCCGCCGGCCTGGTGCTGGCGCTGGGGGTCGTCGTTCTGGCATTCCACATCCCCGTTTCGAGCCACTCGGACTACACGATCGTGGAGGTGCGGCAGGAGTTGGTGACGCTCGAGGAGATCCTTCAAACGCGCCAGGAGTTGCCGCCGCCGGCACCACCCCGCCCGCCGGTGCCCATCGAAGTACCGAACGACCAGGTGCTCGACGAAAGCGTCGAACTGCAATTCGATGCCTCCCTTGATCTGGATGAAGCCCTTGTGGACGTAAAACCTCCTCCTCCTCCGCCGACGGTGGAAGAAGAGGAGGAAGTGTCGAACGAAATCTTCGTGGCCGTCGAAGACATGCCTGTCCTGATCGGTGGGTTGTCCAGCCTTACATCGGCCATCGAATACCCGGAGATGGCGCGTAAGGCCGGGGTCGAGGGAAGGGTGATCGTGCAGATCATCATTGACGAACAGGGGATTCCGCGAGACCCCATCATCGTCCGCTCGGTGAGCGGTCTCTTGGACGAAGAGGCCATGCGGGCCGTGATGTTACAGCGGTTCACGCCGGGCCGGCAACGCGGACGCGCCGTGAAAGTAAAGCTGGCCATTCCCGTGATGTTCAGGCTGCGTAACGTCAGTGCCAACTAAATCGGCAACGAAACGCTTGAAATGGGTATACACGGCAGGCCCCAAACGTCTAGGTAAATAAGAGCGGCTCGAGGAGCCAGGCGCGCCGTTTCATCCCGAGACGGCGCGCCGTATCTTCGCCGACCCCTATGACGTCTTTGCACCCCGTTTCTGCATGAAATACCGCTGGGTCCTGCGCCCCTACGAAAAGCCGGAGATCACCGCCCGGCTTCAGTGCGACCTCAACAACCTGCCGGAAGCCCTGGTGCGCGCTCTGGTGCTCCGTGGCATCGAGGACTTCGACCAGGCGAAGCACTATTTCCGGCCATCCCTCGCGCATCTCCATGATCCCTTTTTGATGAAGGATATGGACGTCGCGGCCGACCGCATCGTTCGGGCCATCGAGGCCGGCGAGTCCATCCTGGTGTTTGGCGACTACGACGTGGACGGTACGACGGCCGCCGCCCTCATGACCCGCTTCCTCCGTGAACAGGGCGCCGATGCCCAGTTTTTTATCCCGGACCGGATCGAGCACGGGTATGGGCTCAACACCACCGCCATCGACCGCGCCGCCGACGCCGGCCGCTCGCTGATGATCGCGCTCGACTGCGGCATCACGGCTCATGCCGAGGCTTCGCACGCCCGCGCTCGCGGCGTCGACCTCGTGATCTGCGACCATCACAAGGCGCTCGACACCGTGCCGGACGCCGTCGCCGTGCTGGACCCCAAACGCAACGACTGCAGCTACCCGTTCAAAGAGCTCTCCGGCTGCGGTATCGGCTTCAAGGTGATCCAGGCCGTTCTCGCGCGCCGCGGCCAGCCTGCCGAGGACGCCTTTGCTTACCTCGACCTCGTTGCGATCTCGACGGCCAGCGACATCGTCCCCCTGGAGGGCGAAAACCGGGTGTTGATGATCGAAGGGTTGAAGCGGCTACAAGAAAAACCGAGCCTCGGCGTCCGGGTGCTCGCCCGAACGGCCGGCGTGGACCTGGCGGCCTGCACGACCTCCGACATCGTGTTCGGCCTCGGGCCCCGCATCAACGCGGCCGGCCGGCTCGGCGACGCCAGCCGGGCCGTCGAACTCCTCCTGGCGGAGGATGAGGACGTGGCCAGCTCGCTGGCCGAGGCGCTCGAGAAGGTCAACCTGGAACGGCGCACGCTCGATCAGGAAACGGTGCGCGAGGCGACGGTGCTCGCCGAGCGTCAGCTGGGGAGCCGGTATCCCCACGCCGTCGTCGTCCACCGCGACACGTGGCACCCCGGCGTGATCGGCATCGTCGCGAGCCGGCTCGTCGAGCGGTTTTATCGCCCCACCGTCATGCTGGCCACCGTCAACAACCAGATCAAAGGCTCGGCGCGCTCGATCAGCGGTATCAATATCTACGACGCCCTGAAGGGGTGTTCGGATCTGCTCAAAACCTTTGGAGGGCACGATTTTGCCGCAGGCCTCGCGCTCGAGCGCTCCAACCTCGAAGCATTCCAGGCGCGGTTCAACGAGGTCGTGGGGTCCATGATCACGGCCGACATGCTCAGTCCGTCCATCTCCGTCGACTCCACCGTGGACCTCGCCCAGGTCGACGGCATCCAGGGGCGGTTCTGGAAAGTGCTCAAGCAGTTCGCTCCGTTCGGGCCGGCGAATCACAAGCCCGTGTTCCATGCCCGCGACGTCGTCCTCGCCGGCGATCCCCGCCTCATCGGGAAGGACGGCAGCCACATCAAGTTCAGCGTCCGCGGGCAGGGTGCGGCCGCGTTGCCGCTGGACGCCATCGGGTTTGATATGAAGGACCACTTCGACGCCCTCCTGGCGAGCCGCCGGCAGGGCCGGCCTATCGAACTGTTGTTTTCGATCGAAGAAAATACCTGGAACGGATCGACCACCCTCCAGCTCAAAACGCGTGATCTCCGGTTACAGGGCGAGGCCCCCACGTTCGGCGAATCGGCGGCCGCTTAACCCGCTCCTCCGGCCGGCCGATACCCTCACCTCACCGGCCGCATACGCCCCATCGCCCCACGATCTCCGGCCGATTTCGAAAACGCTTACGCAGCCGCCCGTGGCCGCGTGCCCGCGCAACGACGTACTAGATGACGTCTGATCGCGCACGGCATGCCTCCAGAGCGGCGCCCCCGGCCGGCCCGGGCATGCGGCTTTCGCCACCAGACATCCCCCTCTCGATGGCGGTTCGCCCCCTCCCGCTGTACCCTCCTCCATTTACGACGACAGGACCAGCCATGGCTACTCCGATCGCTACGATCCGTGGGCGGCGGTGTGTGTGTTGGATCCGGGACCACGCCGCCGGCGTGACGCTGCCCGGGATCGTTTTGTTAGGTGTCCTCATCACCTGGCCCGCCAGCGGCCAGGTGGCTCCTTCCTTCGAAAAAAGGACAGTGGATGCCGATTTCGACGGGATGCACGCCGTCGAAGCCGCCGATATGGACGGCGACGGCGACATCGATCTGCTCGGCGCCGCGATGAACGCCAGCGACATCGTCTGGTGGGAAAACGGCGATGGAGCCGGCGGCGCATGGACCAAGCACATCGTCGCGGACGCCTTTGCTAGCGCCCGCTATGTCGTCGCCGCCGACCTCGACGGCGACGGCGACCATGACCTCGTCGGCGCGGCGGCGGTCGCCGACGCGATCGTCTGGTGGGAAAACGCCGACGGAGCGGCCGGCGCCTGGAATGCCCATACCGTCACCGATTCGTTCGACTTCGCCATGCACGTCCGCGTGGCCGACCTCGACGGAGACGGCGACCCGGACCTCGTAGGCGCTGCCCTCAAGGCCGACGCCATTCTCTGGTGGGAAAACGCCGACGGAGCGGCTGGCGCCTGGACGGAACACACCGTCGACGCCGCCTTCGACGGCGCCCGGCAGGTGGCGCTGGTCGACCTCGATGGGGATGGCGACACCGATATCCTCGGCGCCGCGGATGTGGGCGACGAGATGGCCTGGTGGGAAAATGCCAACGCGGCTTCCGCATGGACGAAACACCCGATCGACCCCAATTTCGACGGTGCCAACTCCGTACATGCGATCGACCTCGACGGCGACGGCGACCTCGACGTGCTCGGCTCCGCCGACGCGGCCGATCAGGTGGCCTGGTGGCAGAACGATGGCACGGCCCTGAACTGGACGCGTCGGGCCGTCGACGCCTCATTCGACGGCGCCTTCTCCACGTTTCCGTCTGATCTCGATGGCGACGGCGATCTGGATGTTGTTGCCGCGGCCGCCGAAGGAGACCTCGTCGCCTGGTGGGAAAACGTACAGGGCGATGGCGTGACCTGGCGCGAGCATCCAGTAGAGGATTTCTTCGAATTCGCGACCCATGTCTGCGCCGCGGATGTAGATGGGGATGGGGATCAGGACCTGATTGGCGGACGCTTCGGCGGAGAAGTAGCGTGGTGGGAAAACACGCCCGACCATCCCGTGCTACCCGTCGACCTGGTGACGTTCGATCTGATGGCATCCGGCGGCGAAGTGACGCTCCGGTGGGAGACCGCCTCCGAGACCAACAACGCCGGCTTCGAGGTGCAGCGCGCCGTGGAGGGCCGCTTTTATCCGCTCGCGTTTGTGACGGGGGCCGGCACGACGGCCTCCCCGCAGAGCTATCGGTTCACCGTGAGCGGCATCGGCGCGGGTCGGCAGCTGTTTCGGCTCAAGCAGGTCGACTTCGACGGGCGCTTTTCCTACAGCCCGGAGCGCACTGTCGCCGTACCCATGGCCGGAACCCACGAACAGACAACCGTCTACCCAAACCCGTTTAACCCGCGAGCGCAGTTCACCCTTACGCTCGGGGCGTCGCAACAGGTGCGGCTGGAAGTGTTTGATATGATGGGCCGCCGCGTGGCCGTGTTGCACGATGGGGCGCTGGAGGCCGAGCGGCCGTATGGGTTTATGTTCGACGCCGGCGGGCTTCCAGGAGGGCTTTACCTGTTCCAGGCGACGGGGGACCTCTTCACCACTACCGAATCCGCTCTACTGGTCAAGTAACTGTCGTTCAGGCAGCCGTCAGGAGACCGGCACGATGAAGCAGCGGCAGAGGAGGATGTTCTCGAACGAGCCCTTCGGGTCGCCAGGGTAATCGATTTTTTCGTCGGAGACGAGGAACGAGTCGTAAAGCCCCACTTCCTGGCGTTCGACGAGTTGGTGGGCGCGGCGGACTTTTTCGTCGCGCTGCGTGATCCAGCATTTGCGGTCGACCTTACCTGTGCTCTTGAAGTTTTCCACGCGCGTTTTATTCTCGGCCGTGTGGAGGAACGTGTCCGTCACGAGCCAGGCGAGCACGAACGCCTCGAGCCGGCTGTAGCCACGGCACGTGGAGGCGATGCCGTCGGTGATGCGGTCGATCGTCGGGCCGTAGTCCAGCATCCGGGTCTGGGCGTAGGGGCCGAGGTGGGCGGGGTCGATTTTAGGCGGGCGGTTCAGAAAGCGCGTGGTGCGTTTGAGGAACCCGAGCGAGTCTTCGTCTTCTCCTTCGTTTTCCTCGTTGGGGTCGTAGTCCAGCGGCAGGCAACGCGCGAGCACGCGGTGTACGTCCATCTTCACGATCAGCTTGAACTTTTCGAGCAGCTGACGCAGCGCTTCTTCATTGCCGCGGTTGATGACGATCTTGACGTTGTAAACCTCCGTGTAAATGCTATAGTCGAACGCACCGGTCTCCATGCCGTTAAGCAAAAACGCGCTGATCTGGGGGTCGATTTTATCGCCCAGGCCACGTAGCAACAGAGAGAGTTCGTGACGCATAGGCGTCTGTTTAGCGGGCTATTAGACAGTGGTACCGGATAGCGACGTGGCCGGCGAGATGTGGGTCAGTATGAAGCAGCGTCGTCAATCGTGTAGCGCACGGGTTGTGCGCAGGATTTGCCGAGAGTGGCGAAAGGTAATGTATCGCCAGGAATGCATAAACGGTAAGGACATACTTTATCGTAATCTTTACGAAATACAGGCGTCACGGACGAATTTTTACGGCCTGAATGTAATTAGTAGGTATAGGCTGTCTTGCAGAGCCCCTGCTGTCCCCACCGGAGCGGTTGGGCGCGTTGCTTATCGCCAAAATAATTTGTAAATCAGGGGAGTTTTTCGCGACCGCCTCGTCTGGACCGCCCGCTTCCCTCCGGAACACGGGTGGCTTAACGACGGAGGGCGTGCTTCCACTCGCTGTGTCTGGCAGGCTCTGACCGTAATGAACGTAGTCTTCACCTGGCTCGATTGGTTCTGGGTCGTCATGTTTCTGGTGCTGATGATCGGTAGCGGGGTATTGTTTTACCGATTGGGTAAGCGGTCGGAGTCCGACTTCTTCCTTGCCGGCCGCGGCCTGCCGTGGTGGCTGCCGGCGTCATCCGTCTATGCCACCCACACTGCCACCGACACCCCCATGTGGATCACGGGCGTGATCTATAAATACGGGATGGTCGGGATCTGGTACACGTTTTTCTCCGCCTGGGCCGCCATCAGCGCGTTTGTCTCCACGCGGATTTTCAGGCGTTCGCTGGCCTACACGCAGGCGGAGTGGAACGTGATCCGGTTTACCGGGCTCGGGGCGGAAATGATGCGGGGGTGGATGGCCGGCTGGCAGGTGTTCATGAACATGTTCATCCTGGGC
>JAWXAX010000076.1 GCA_034439735.1 Rhodothermales bacterium
CCGGCGAGCCCATCGTGGTGCCCGGCGGGGAGCCGTCTAAAAACGACCCCGCCCACTCCGAACGCATCCAGCGCGCCATCGCCGAACGCGGCATCTGCCGGCACTCGTTCGTGGTCATCGTGGGCGGAGGCGCCGTGCTCGACATGGCCGGCTACGCCGCCTCCACCGCTCACCGCGGGATCCGCCACATCCGCGTCCCGACCACCGTACTCGCCCAGAACGACTCCGGCGTCGGCGTTAAAAACGGCATCAACGCCTTCGCGTCGAAGAACTTCCTGGGCACATTCAACCCGCCCTGGGCTGTCCTCAACGACCTGGATTTTCTGGATGACCTCGACGATCGCGACTGGCGCGCCGGCATGGCGGAGGCGGTGAAGGTGGCGCTCATCAAAGATCCCGCGTTTTTTGCCTTCCTGGAGCAGGAGGCCGGCCGGCTCGCCCCGCCCGCCCGCAACCCGGACGCCATGGCACAGCTCGTCTACCACTGCGCCCGGCTCCACGCCACCCACATCGCCACCAGCGGCGACCCGTTCGAAAAAGGCAGCTCCCGCCCGCTCGACTTCGGCCACTGGGCCGCCCACCGCCTCGAATCCCTCTCCCGTTTCGGCCTCCGCCACGGCGAGGCCGTGGCCATTGGCATCGCGCTGGATTGCCTCTACGCCAACCGCATCGGCCTCCTCGCCAAGGCCCCGCTCGAACGCATCCTGACGTTGTTCACCGACCTCGGCTTCGCCCTCTATCACCCGGCCCTGTCGGACCACCTGGACGATGCCGCTCATCCGCGCTCGCTCTTCAAAGGACTTGCCGAATTCCGAGAGCATCTCGGCGGACAATTGACGATCTTGCTGCTCGAAGGCATCGGATCGACGTGCGAAGTGCACGAGGTGGATCTCGCTACATACCGCGACGCCATCGGCGTCCTGGAAGAGCGCTTTAGCGTACGCACGATGCCGGTCTGATCGCCGAGAACTGCCGAGAACTGCCGTGAACTGCCGTGAACTAGATCCCTACCCATGCGCGCCGGCCCCGAGTCCTACTTCCACCTGTCGTACTGCAGCAACATCCACCCCGGTGAATCCTGGGCACAGGTCGATGAAACGCTGCGCCGCTACGTGCCGGCCCTCGCAGGCCGGCTCGCGCCCAACGCCCCCTTCGGCCTCGGCCTCCGCCTCTCCGACGACGCCTCGCGCTCGCTCATCGAGCCCTCCGTCCTGATGGCATTTTACGACTGGCTCCAGGCGGAAAACCTGTATGTCTTCACCCTAAATGGCTTCCCGTTCGGCGGCTTCCACCGCCAGGTGGTAAAAGACACGGTCTACATGCCCGACTGGCGCACGCCGGACCGCGTCGGCTACACGGTCCGCCTTGCCCACATCCTTGCCGGCCTGCTGCCAGAGGGGATCGAAGGGGGGATATCGACCTCCCCGCTCTCCTACAAGCCCTGGCTGCCCGACGACGCCGCCCGCAAGGACGCCTTCCGCACGTCCACACGACATTACGCCAGCGTCGCCTATGCGCTGGCCGAAATCGAAGCGCGTACCGGCCGGCCGATCCATCTCGATATCGAACCCGAGCCCGACTGCCTCATCGAAAATACGGCCGAAACCGTACTTTTTTTTACCGACTGGCTGTGGACGGAGGGCGCCGCCTTCCTGGCCGGCGCGTACGGCCTGGCCACCGCCGAAGCCGAAAAGCTCCTCCGTCACCACATCCGCGTCTGCTACGATACCTGCCACTTCGCCGTCGAATACGAAGAACCCGGCGCCTCGCTCCAGACGTTCGTCGACCACGGCATCGGTATCGGTAAGATCCAGGTCAGCGCCGCCATCCGGGTCGGCCTCCCGGACGACGCCACCGCACGCACGCGCATCGCCGACTACCTGACCGCCTACGCTGAATCAACCTATCTCCACCAGGTCATCGAACGCCGCGCCGACGGATCGCTGCGCCATTTCGACGACCTGATCTACGCGCTGCCGCACATCCACTCACCGGAAGCCCGGGAATGGCGGATCCACTTCCACGTCCCGCTATTCGCCGACCGCTTTGGCCCGCTCGCCTCGACACGGGATAATATCGAGCCCACCTTGCGCATGATGTACGAGCAGCAGCTCTGTAATCACCTGGAGGTGGAAACCTACACCTGGGAGGTGTTGCCGGCTGAACTCAAAGTAGACCTGGGCGCCTCCATCGAACGCGAACTCCAGTGGACGCTCGGCCGCTGGAACCGCCCCTGATCCATCCCCCATGCACCGTACTGTCGTCCTCAACATCGTCGGCCTCACCCCCTCGCTCCTGGGCGAGCATACACCGTTTTTGTCGACATGGGCCAGCGAGGCCGCGCAGGCCTCCATCGATCCGGTCCTGCCCGCCGTCACCTGCTCCGCCCAGGCCACCTACCTCACCGGCGTACGGCCTACCCGGCATGGCATCGTGGCGAATGGCTGGTACTTCCGCGACGAATGCGAGGTCAAGTTCTGGCGCCAGTCCAATAAACTCGTCCAGGCGCCCAAGATCTGGGAAACAGCCCGCGCCTCGAACCCCGACTTCACCTGCGCGAACCTGTTCTGGTGGTACAACATGTACTCGTCGGCCGACTTCAGCGTGACGCCGCGGCCCATGTACCCGGCGAACGGGCTCAAGCTGCCGGACATCTACACGCAACCCGCCGGCCTGCGCGATAGCCTCCAGGAAAAACTGGGCGTCTTCCCCCTATTCGAGTTCTGGGGGCCGGCCACCACGATCCGATCCAGCCAGTGGATTGCCCGCGCCGCCATGGAGGTGGAGGAACGCCATGCCCCGACCCTCTCGCTGGTGTATCTGCCGCACCTGGATTACAACCTCCAGCGCCTCGGCCCCTCGGACCCGGCCATCGCCACCGACCTCCGCGAGATCGACGCACTCTGCGAAGAACTGATCACGTTCTACGAAAAACGCGGCATCCGGGTGATCGCCCTGTCGGAGTACGGCATCCACGATGTCGAACACCCGGTTCACCTCAACCGCCTGTTCCGGAAACAGGAGTGGCTCAACGTCCGTGTCGAACTGGGACGAGAACTGCTCGACGCCGGCGCCAGCCAGGTCTTCGCCGTTGCCGACCACCAGCTGGCCCACGTCTACGTCAACAATCCCGCCCTGCTGGACGATGTCCGCGCCCTCCTCGAAGCTACTCCGGGTGTCGCCCGGGTGCTCGATGCCGACGGGAAGCGTGAACACGGGCTCCTCCACGAGCGCTCCGGCGAACTCGTCGCCATCGCCGATCCCGACGCGTGGTTCACCTACTACTACTGGCTGGACAACGACCGCGCGCCCGACTTCGGGCGGACGGTGGATATCCACCGTAAACCTGGCTACGACCCCGCCGAGCTGTTTTTCGACCCGGCCCTGCGCCTTCCCAAACTCCGCGCCGGCCGGCGGCTCCTCCAGAAAAAACTCGGCTTCCGCTACTTGATGGACGTGATCCCGCTCGACGCCTCCGTCGTCCGTGGCTCCCACGGCCACCTCCCGGACGGGCCGGCCGAACGCCCTTTCCTCCTCACCCGACACGCCCATCTCGTCCCCGAGACCTCCATCGCCGCCACCGCCGTGCACGATGTCATCCTCGCGCATCTTCGGTGAGATACACACAAGGTACACTCATGTCCACGCCTCGCGATTCCGCCAACGTCACCCGACTCATCGCCGACTGGCAGGCGGGCAAGGCCGGCGCGGCCGACGCGCTCTTCCACCAGGTCTACCAGGAACTCCGGCGCATGGCCCGCGGCTACATCGCGCGCGAACGGCAGGACCATACCCTCACGCCCACTGGCCTCGTCAATCAGGCCTGCCTACGGATGCTCGACGACGAACATGTCGATGCAAAAAATCGCGCCCACTTCTTCGCCATCGTGGCGACGAAGATGCGCCACTACCTGGTCGACTACGCCCGCCGGCGCAACGCAGTCAAACGAAACAAAGGCGCCGCGCACGAGCCCTTCGAGGACGAGCTCTACCAGCTCACCCAGGATCGGGTCGATGAAATCCTGGCGCTCGACGAAGCCCTCGAACGCCTCGCGCAGGAAGAGCCGCTTCAGAGCCAGATCGTGGAGATGCGCTACTTCGGAGGCTACACCCAGGAGGAAATCGCGGAGATGTTGGGCATCTCGCTCAAAAAGGTGCGCAACGAGTGGTATATGGCCCGGGAGTGGCTGAAGGAAGTCCTGCGCGCGGAAAACTAGGCTAAACAGCTGCCGGCGCCACCGGCGCCAGCGTGTCCCGAAACTGGCGCGACGCCAGCTCCCGATACACCCCTTCTTGCACGAACAGCGCCTCGTGCGTGCCCTCCTGCACGATCCGCCCCTGATCCAGCACCAGGATCCGGTCCGCATCCTGAACGGTCGACAGCCGGTGCGCGATGATGAACGTCGTCCGGCCTTTCATCAGATGATCCAGCGCTTCCTGGACGAGCGCCTCGGAGGTGGAGTCGAGCGAGGAAGTGGCCTCATCCAGCAGCAGGATCCGCGCATCGCGCAGGATGGCCCGGGCGATGGCGATGCGCTGTTTCTGCCCGCCGCTCAGTTTGGTACCCCGCTCGCCCACCACCGTGTCGTACCCCTCAGGCAGCCCGACAATAAAGGCGCGCGCGTTCGCCGCTTCGGCCGCCGCTTCGATGGCCGCGTCATCGGCGTCGAGCCGGCCGTAGCGTATGTTCTCCCGCACGGAGGCATTAAACAAATGCACATCCTGCGAAACGACGGCGATCTGCTCGCGCAGCGAAGCCAGCGTGACGTCGCGGAGGTCGTGCCCGTCCACCATCACCTGCCCCGCATCGGGGTCGTAGAATCGGGGGATGAGATTCATTAGCGTCGTTTTGCCGGCACCGCTCGGCCCCACCAACGCTACCTTCTCGCCGGGATGGATCACCCGATCGATTGCCTCCAGCACGGGGAAGTCTTCGCGGTAGCCAAACCGTACATGGGCAAACCGTACCTCGCCCCGCACCGCCGGCAACGGCCGGGCGTCCGGCGAATCGGTCGTCTCGGGAGCCGTATCCAACAGCTCAAACAATCGCTCCGATGCACCGGCTGCGTTGTTGAACGTCGTATACAATTGCGACATCCCGCCGACGGTCCGCGCGATATTGAAGGCGTAGAAGACAAACGCCACCAGACCGCCCGAGGTAAGCCGGCCGTTGAGCACCGACACGCCGCCGTACCAGAACAGGCCGATAAGTGCCAGCATGAACAGCAGGCCTACGGCCGACCAGAACGCGTTTGTGATCACCACCTTCCGGATCGCCGTCTTGAAGAGCACGTCCACCGACCCGTTGAAGCGGTTGACCTCGTACGGCTCCCTGGCGAACGCCTTGACGACGCGCACGGCCGAGAGCGACTCCTCGGCGACGGCGGTCGAATCCGCCAGCCGATCCTGCACGTCGCGCGCAAGGACGCGGATTTTGGCCCCGAAGAACCGCGCGAGCAACATCACGGGCGGAACAGTCATGAAGATGAAAAGACTCATCTGCCAGTCCAACACCACCATCAGCACCGCGGACCCGATGAGCATCATCGTCTGCCGCACGGCATCGACGAACGACGACGTCACGGCGGTGCGGACCGTGCCTACGTCATTGGTAAGGCGCGACGTCAGATCCCCCGTGCGCTGATTTGAAAAGAACCGCAGATCGAGGTTCAGGAGATGCGCGTACAGCTGCTTGCGGAGGTCGGTCACCAGGCGCTCGCCGGTCCACTCCAGGAGATACGAGCCGGCGAATCCGATCGCCGATTGGACCAGAAAAAACGCCATCAACCCCAGCGTCATCCGGTTGAGCAGGCTGCGGTCCGCCTGCTCGAAAACAGCGTCCACCATGGCTCGCATCCCGAGCGGGAACAGCAGCCATACGCCCGCAGACACGAGCGTGAGCGCCAGCGCCGCCAGTAGCCGGCCGCGGTAAGGGCGGCTCAGCCGAAAAATCCGGCCCAACGCTTCCAATAATTTCTTGGGTGGGCGTTTGGGCTCGGGAGGGGGCGCATACCCGGTTTTCATGATGGACGATCAGCAAGCAGACTCATGGGGCCAGCGGCGCAGACGCCGGCATAAAAAATCAACCTAACCCGCCGCCAACGGGCAACGTTCCAACCTCTCGATAGGACAGGACGCTCCCCGACCGTGTTTGGATCAAAATTGGATCCGTGCGTACCTTTACTCTCCCGGGGACAACTTCCACACCACACGCCAGTTTCTCTGTAGGATCCCTATGCACGCCCATTTTGACACCCCCCTGCCCCCCTCAAGGCCCTCCGAACCTCGGCTCCTCGCCGATGACGACTACTTCGACGAAGAGGACCTCAAGGACATCGAATTCGAAGAAGACGATTATTTTGAGGAAGAAGACCTCAAGGACAACTTCTTCGACGAAGAAGACCTGAAGGAAGAGGACGCCGCCGAAGAGGATGACTTCTTCGACGAAGACGACCTGGACGACGACTTCTTCGACGAGGACGACCTGGCGGACGACGAGTTTGAGGACGAGGACGATGTTATCGACCTCGTTTACAACTGACCTCCGACCTTCCCGGGCCTCCCTCAGAAGCGCAGGAGCGGCCGGCTCCATACGAGATGCCGGCGAGCGGACTCGAACCCTACCCGGTCGACCGCTTCTCCCCACGGTTTCCAGGCCACCTGCTCGATGCCTTCTTCGGCCTGTGCCGTAAAGGTCTCCTGCCGCGTGGTCATCTGGTACCAGTACGTCGTTTTGACGCTATATCGTTCGTTACGCACGTACCCATGAACCGTCGCACCCAGTCCCTGAATCACAACAAGGTCCTTGATCCCTACTTCTTCTCGCACTTCGCGCATCGCGCACTGGGGGATCGACTCGCCCGCCTCGAGCTTCCCTTTGGGCAGATCCCACAGCCCGTTACGGTAAATCATCAGCACCTCGGGCTCGCCCGATCCCTCCTGGCGCGTGACAATCCCGCCGGCAGCTACAATCGCCCGAGGTGGGTAATAGGGTTCGATGTTGACTATCGCCGAGGGGGGAATAAAATTGGATTCGACCTCGCCCTGGTTGGGAAATCCCTCACCCGGCGCCGCCAGGGCATACGCGTTAACCACGAGAATACGCTCCACGCAGGCCGCAACGGCGTCCTCAAGACTGGTAAGCAGGTTCACGGGCCCCACAATCCCCTCACGGGCAATATGCGACAGGTCGTCCTTACGAGCGCAAAAAAAGTAAAGCATGAGCGATGTTCGGGGCAGACCCGGCGGGCCTCTGGCGAAGCGTTCTTAGATCGAATTCCTTTCAATCTAGGGCATGAACCTGCTTCTCGAAAGCCCTCCGTACAAGGTTTTGCGGGAAGTCCACGCTGAGGCCTCTCGGCGCACGACGCAAAACAGAGGCGCGCCCCTTTTTTCCAAGCCCTGTGTTGCCGATATTGGCTCCACTTCACGACCATTCATCATCCCATCCCACTATGAAACTGCTTGTCGTCCTCCTCCTTGCCGCATTCACCTTCTCCGTCGCCGCCTTCATGCAGCCCAATCAGAAAGGCCCCGTTCGCCACGTGGTCGTCTTCAAGTACAAAGCCGATGCCACCGAAGCCCAGATCGCCGAAATCACGACCGCGTTCCGCGCGCTGAAAGGGAAGATCCCCGGCATCACCGCGTTTGAACACGGGATCAACAACAGCCCCGAAGGCCTGAACCAGGGCTTCACGCACGTCTACGTGCTCACCTTCACCGATGCTGCCGCTCGCGACGCCTATCTGCCCCATCCGGAGCATGACCTGTTCGGCGCTCTGCTTCGCGGATCGGGTATCTTCGAAGGGGCGTTTGTGGTCGACTACGAGGTCGGCGAATAACTACCTGCCTACCACGTCAGCCATTCGATCTCCACCTGCGTCCCGGCCTTCGCCTCGGCCCACGACTCGGGCAGATGAATGATGCAGTTGGCGGCCAACACCGACGAGTACAGATTCGATGCCTGGGAGCCTGTATCACGCACCGTGAGACGGCCATCGGCTTCGTATCGAGCGACGCCCCGGCTGAAGAAGTGCAGGCCCGGCACCTTGGCCGTATCCGCGGCCAGTATCGCCGGGTGGCGCGGCCGGGTGAGGGTCGTTCGCCCCAGCATCCGAGCCAGCGCCGGACGTACGTACTGCTCGAAACACATCGCCGAGGACACGGGGTTGCCCGGTAGGCCGAACACGGGCTTCCCCTGCAGCAACCCGAATGCCAGGGGATTGCCCGGGCGCTGCTTCACCTTCCAGAACAGCAACTCCATGCCGGCCTCGTCGAGTTGTTGCTTGACGAGGTCGTAGTCGCCGACGGAGACTCCGCCCGAAAACACAAGCACATCCGCCACGAGCGCCTGTTGAATCACCAAGCGGATACTGTCTGCGGTGTCCCGCGCCAGCAGCGGCGGAAGTGGCTCCCCGCCGGCGGCCGCGACCTGCGCGCAAAGCGCGTAGCCGCTTGAGTTCCGAATCCTGCCCGGCGTCAGCGGCTCGGATGGATGGAGTAGCTCGTCGCCTGTCGCGATGACGGCCACGACCGGCGCCTTGCGCACGGCCACTCGGGCGTATCCGAGGGTCGCCAGCATCCCGATGCCGGGCGGGGTGACGACCTCGCCGGAGGCCATCATCCGTTGACCTCGGCGCGCGTCCTGACCGGCCGGCCGCACATGCATACCCGGCGCGGGGGCCCGCTTGATCCGTACGCGCCCATCCGGCAACGCCTCCGTCCATTCCACGGGCGCGATGGCGTTGGCGCCGGCGGGGACCGGGGCGCCAGTCATGATCCGGGCACACGTCCCGCGGGTTACCTCGCGCGATGGAACCGCGCCGGCGGGAATGTCGTCGATCACCTCCAGACTCGCCACGCCGCCGGCCACGTCTTCCGCGAGCAGCGCAAACCCGTCCATCGCCGAGTTCGCAAAGGGCGGGATGTCGTCCTGGCTCACGATGTCCTCCGCCAGCGTCCGCCCCGGGCTCGCGTCAAAATCAATCGTTTCCACGGGCTGCACGCGCACGGCATCGAGTACAATTAATCGGGCATTTTCGACGGAGATAAGCGTTTGCATAAAGTGCCGGCTGATTCTGGCGATTATCGACGTAAGTTCATCCCCAATGTACTACTTACACCCCTGTATCCCCTGAGGAACGTCCATGATTCGTCTCCAGACCGCTTCAGCCGCAGCATTTCTAGAAAAAGATGCCCTGGCCGCCCTGCGCCCGCGCATCGTGGCCGCACACCGCACCCTGCTCGAGAAGCGCGGCGCAGGTAGCGAATTCCTCGGCTGGAGAGACCTGCTCTTGCAGCCTAACGACGCGCTCCTGGAGGATATCGCGACCAAGGCCGACGAGATTCGCCGGAAAGCCGACGTCCTCGTCACTATCGGCATCGGGGGCTCGTACCTCGGCTCGATGGCCACGATCCAGGCCCTCACGCCCTACTTCAACGCCAGGCCGGCCATGGCCTCCACAACCGGCGGCGCCCTGGCGGATGATCGCGAGGAGAGCCCCGAACTCCTCTTCGCCGGCCACCACATGAGCGGCGCGTATATCCGCCAGCTCCTCGCGCACCTGGAAGGCAAATCGGTCTACCTGAACGTCATCTCCAAAAGCGGTACCACGCTCGAACCGGCGCTCGCCTTCCGCTTCCTGCGGGCCTGGATGGAAGAGCGGTATACGGACGTCAACGAGCGCATCATCGTCACTACCGACCCCGACAGCGGGGTGCTGAATCAGCTCCAGAAAGAACGCGGTTACAAGAAATACGTCATCCCGCCGGATGTAGGGGGGCGCTTCTCGGTCCTCACGCCCGTCGGGCTGTTGCCTATCGCCGTGGCCGGCGTGGATATCCGCTCGCTGTTCTATGGGGCCGTTTCGGCCTGTAAGACCTACTCGGAGGCCACGGAGGACAACATTGCCCTGCAGTACGCCGGCTACCGGTACCTGCTCGCCCAGCGCGGCTACGCCACCGAGGTGCTCGCGACCTTCGAGCCGCGCCTTAGCGGCATCGGCGGCTGGTGGCAGCAGCTATTCGGCGAAAGCGAGGGCAAGGAGCATAAAGGCCTCTTCCCGGTGTCCCTCCAGTATTCTACGGACCTCCACTCGGTCGGGCAATACGTCCAGGAAGGCCAGCGCAAACTCATCGAAACCTTCCTCATGGCCGAAGACGACGAGGGGGATGTGGTGGTGCCGGCGCTCGAGGGGAATCTCGACAAACTCAACTACCTCGCCGGCAAGACCTACTCGGAAATCAACCGAAAGGCCTACGAAGGCACCGCCAAAGCCCATACGGATGGCGGCGTCCCGAACATGACGCTCTGGCTGAAAGACATCTCGCCGAACACGATCGGCGCCGCCTACTACTTCTTCGAACACGCCGTCGCCGTCAGCGGCTACCTCCTGGGCGTCAACCCGTTCGATCAGCCCGGCGTCGAAGCCTATAAAAAGGAGATGTTCAGTCTGCTCGGGAAGCCGTGATCGGGTATGGGAGGATGGGGGTGTGGGTAGACGCTCTTGAAGTAGCATACCCCCAACTCACACACCCCATACTCCCACACCCCTCACACCAGCGCACTCTCATACCCCGAGTCCCGGACAAAAATGCAGGACGACTCGGTGCGCTCGGGCATCCGGGAGATAAACGCCAGGTCGACGTGTTCCTGCACGCCGAAGATGGTGATATCGGCCTGGGGGACCTGCTTGAGAAAGGCGTCGAAGACCCCTACGCCTACGATGGGTACGGTGGACGCCGGCATCCGCCCCAGATCCATCAGCGAACGCAAATAGTGTTCGGCGTTGGCTTTCTCCGAAGCGTCGGCAACGACGGTGATCAGGTTGATCCGCCCGTTCCAGTTCCGCGCCAGCTGATAGGCCAGCAGGAGCGACAGGTCGAGGTTGGGCAACCGCAGGCCGATCTGCCACTCCGGGCTCTGCTCGCGCATCCACACGTTGATCGTCTGCTCCTGACCCAGCGCCGTGTCCGGGCGATCGACATACAGGATCAATCCGAGTTGGTTCAGCGCCGCCTGCTCGGCGATGAACTGAAGCTTGCCTCGCGTCATCTCCGGCACGATCGGTAGAAACAGGGTATTGGGCCGGAAAAAAGAGCTGGTCGACATCTCCATCGCCGTCTGCAACGTGTAGCGGAAACCCCTGGACTGGAGCAGCGCGATGCGGGTGAAAATGCCGTCGTTTGCGAACGCCTGCCGATAACTGTGGAGGCCGGCGAGGTGCTCCTTCGTCTCGTCCGAATAAATGCCCACGATGTGGACTGAACCATTCGGCTTGGTGATCGCCCCCAGAAACCGGTAGCTATACCGGATGGCCGCGGCGGACTGGACGGGCACGAGCAGGCTCGGCTTCCAGGCGCGGTCCTGACCCGAAGGGAGACTCAACGTCTGCTTCGCCGCCCATTCCGCCACCGTCACGAACATGCCGCTCCGTACATCGCTCCAGGGAGTGGTCAGACGCCGCTTCGAGATAAACTGGTATACAAAAAAGATCACGACCGTCGCCACCAGGCTGAAGATCGGGTTGATGAGGTACATCGCCGACACCGAGCCGGCCAGCCCGACCAACGGAACCAGCCGTGGGATGACGAACAAAGGCCGAAAACTGGTCAGACGAAGCGACTGTTCGATCAACACGACCGCGTTTAAGACGGCATAGGTGATCAGGTTGAACATCGTCATCAGCGGGGCAATTCGGTTTAAGCCATCTCCCGATAGGCCAAACAGGATCGTAGCCACACCGATCAAGCCGGTCAGATAAAGTGCCGGACGGGGTTCCCCCGTACGCGGCACGTTCGCCAGCTTCTTCCCGAACGGCACCACGTCGTGCGCCGCCATGGCCTGTAATACCCGCGGCGCTCCGACAAGTGAGTTGAGCGCCGCCGAAAAGGTGGCCGCCAGAATACCGGCCTGGATCGCCCATCCAAACGCCGCCTTCTCCACCATTACGGCCAGATTGCCCACCAACTCCTCCGGCGTGGCCACGATGGATACCCAGTAGGCCAGGGAAAGGTAGATGATCAGCGAAAGGATGATCGCGCCCATCGTGCCGGCGGGTATGCTGATGCGCGGATTCTTAAGCGTTCCCGAGAGATTAACCCCCGTGAGAATGCCGGTAACGGCCGGAAAAAAAACGGCGAACACCACCCAGAACGACCCTTGGGAGAAGCTGCCCCACAGTTCGGGCCGCTCGAGCGGGGTTTCCCGGAACGGAGCAAACGTCCCCATAAAGGCGGCAACAAGCGAGAGGGCGATCACAAACACGATCGTGTAGCGAAGCCTCGCCACGAATCCCATGCTGATATACGCCACCATGAAACACGCCGCATAGGCCGCAAAAAGCACGATCACGGGTGGGTGAGCCGGGAAAATCGTTAACCACCCCTCGGTAAAGGCAAAAATATAAAAAGCCACCGAGATCGATTGCGCGATGTACAGGGGGATGTTGACGCTTCCGCCAACTTCAAGCCCCAGAGCCTGCGAGATGATCGAGAACGACCCGCCGGCTCCCACTCGGATGTTGGTCGCCACCGTCGATATGGACAGCCCCGTGCAGAACGTGATAGTATTGGCCATCAGGACGATGAGCAACCCGCCCAACAGCCCGGCATTTCCCACCACCCAGCCGACACGCAGATACATCACGGCGCCCAGGATCGAAAGCAGGGTAGGCAGAAACACGCCCTGGAAGGTGCCAAACTTCTTGCCCTCGTCGGACTCCGCGGAAGGTAGAAAGGGGACGCTGGGTTGCATGCAAGCTCGCGTGAAAAGGAATAAAGGCGCACGACGGCGCCTACAACATGCCCGGAGGAGCGCGGTGTTTCCTCACCGCCCCGGCTCAAGAGAATTTCGCCAGGAACGTTCCAAAACAACGTGTGGATTGGTGTACAACCCTGTGGATAAGTGGTGCCAAACCGCCTCGCCGCGAAGACGGCGACGGACGATGTGTGAACCGGTGGAAAAAAGTGCCGCCGGCCAACAACATGTCCCGACCAATCCACAACCACCTCGCATGTGTACAACCAACGCCCCCCAAACGCCTGCCCTCATGTGGAAAGCTGTGGATACGTGGAAAGCTTTCACACATCGGCCCGGCGTAGGGGGAAAACCGATACACCACAACGGTCAATACCTGTGGAGATTCGGGGGATAGAGGTCGTACTTTCCAACATCCCCAGAACGGGAACGTGCACAACCTGTTTGTCCACTTTTCCACATTCCCTACTACTATCCCTATTACCCTTATATATTAACTTATCTACTAATAGGGATCTCCGGATGTGTGGATAAGCAAGACTTTCCCGCCTTCTGGCACTTTCTACCACCTCGCCTCGCCGAACCATGATCAAACGCATCCTCGTTGCCCTGGACCCGGACGCCGATACCCCGATCGCCAGTCGATACGCGATCGAAATCGCTCAACTCCACGATGCCGAAGTTACAGGAATTGCCTGTATCGACCTGGAAGCTATCGGTTCGAGTACCGCCGGTGGCGGAATCGGCAGCATGTACTACGCGGAGCGGCTGCGGGAACGGCTCACAAAAGAAACCCGGGCTCGTGCGCTGGAACTGATCGGACAGTTCAACGCCGCCCTTTCAGACGCCGGCGTACGCCATCGGGAGGAAGTCCAGGAAGGCGTACCCTTCGATCGGATTCTGGAGGATATGAAATACCACGACCTACTCATCATCGGTCGAGACCCTCATTTTTTCTATGGCCACCCGAACGTACGTACGGAAACGCTGGTCAGGATCGTGAAAGGGACCTCCGCGCCGGTGTTCATCGTCGGCAACGTCCACCTGCCCATCACGCGGGTTGTGATCGCCTACGATCGCAGCGTGGCCTCCGCCCGCGCCATGCAGCGATTTGCCCAGTTTAACCCGTTCGGCAAGGACCTGGAGATCCAGGTGGTGCACGTCTCCCGAGAGCGAGAACATACGGAATCCGAACTCCTCCTCACCCTGGCGACCGGCTATCTGGGAGCTCACGGCTTCCGCGCAAAGGGGCTGAGTATCGTTGGCGACGAGCCTAAAAAAGAGATCCTGGATTATGCGGTCGCTTTTAAGGCCGATCTCGTGGTCGCCGGCGCCCATTCGCAACACATGCTCCAGAAGCTGGCGTTCGGATCCACCACGGAATCGCTCCTCGAAGACAGCCCGATTCCGCTGTTCCTGGAGAGTTGAGGGAGGGCGGGGAATGATTGTCAGGTCAATCGGCGCGCCAGTCCCGGCGGACGATGTGTTTCCCATCGCTCACGAGCCAGATGGCCCCTTCCTCCGAGGTCTGGAACAGGAGCATCCCGTGGGCCGGCCAGCGCGCGATCACCTCTTCGTCCGGTAATCCGTACCGGTTGCGCTTCGCCACGCTTACAATGGCCACCCCGGCTTCCGTGGCCACGTAGGGGACAAACCACGCCGCGCTGCTGGTGGAGGAACCATGATGGCCCACTTTGACCACATCGGAGGCTAGCAGATGAGGGTATCGGGCAACGAGGGCCCGCTCCCCCTCTTCCTCTGCGTCGCCGGTGAACAGGAATCGCGATTCGCCATACTGGAGGCGCAGCACGACCGAGGACTCGTTTACATTCTCATGCGCGCGCAACGCCGGCGCCGGGCCCGCCACGAACACGTGGACTGTGGGATCCAGCGCCAGGGTGTCGCCGGCACTCAACACCTGTACCGAAACGCCCAGGCTATCGGCCAGGCGGTCCACCTCCTCCATGAGGTCGCTGGTATACGCGGCGCCGCTGACGAGCAGCCGGCCGATCCGCACCCCCCGTAGCAACGTTGGGAGCCCCCCCATGTGGTCGTTGTGCGGATGGGTGATGACCACGTCATCGATCCGACGGAGGCCATACCGACGGAAATGGGGCAACAACGTCCGCTCGCCCTGATCGATATACGGGTCGGCGGGGCCGGCGTCGACGAGTAGCGTCCGTCCTCCGGGCATCCGTACCAGCGCGGCGTCGCCCTGGCCGACGTCGAGGTATACAACGGACAGTTCAGGGGCGCGCAGGACGGAGCCGAATTGATGGCTGGCGAACAACGCGAGGGCCGCGATGGCTGCCCGCCAGCGCCAGCGGGCGGCCATCGCTGTATACAGCGCCACCACACCGGCAACCAGCGCCGCAGCCGGCAGCGGATGGATGAGCGCCAGTGATACATTGAGCAGCGGCATCCAGCGATCCCCCCAGGCGGCAACGGATAACACAAACAGGGAGGCGGTCTCTGCCACGGCGCCAAAGGCGGAAGCCACACCCAAACTCATCGGGCTAGCGAGCAGGGTCAGAATACCACACGCCAGAGCGAGCGATGCGGCGGGAATCGATGGGATGTTAAGGAGGATGCCAGCCAGGGCGACCTGCCCGAACTGATGCATCATCACCGGGGCCGTCCCGAGTGTCGCGGCGGCGGACACCAACACCATATCCACCAACCAGGTCCGCACCTTCCCGGCGCGCCAGGCCTCGGGCAGTGCCTCCTGCCACGCCGGCACAAACAGCACAATCGCGGCGACGGCGGCAAACGAAAGCTGGAAGCCGGCATCAAACAGGACCCCGGGATTTACGATCAGCAATACCGCCCCCGCCACACTCAGTGCGTTGATCGGGTAACTCGGCCGCTGGAGGACGTGGCCGCCCAGAAAGGCGCCGGCCATCGTGACGGCCCGCACAACCGAAGGGGCCGCCCCCACCAGCAGGGCGTAGCACGTGAGTACCAGCAAGGTCAGCACACTGCGCAACCACTCCATACCCCGCCATCCCAGACCGGCCCGAATGGCAAATGGCCCCAGATGACGGTACAAGAGCATGCCCACCAGCAACACGTGTAATCCGGATACAGCCAGCAAGTGAGCCAGACCCGTCCGCGCGAGCTGTCCGCGACGCTCCTCGTCCATGTTGTCCCGGCTGCCCGTCAGCAGCGCCTCCAGAATGGCGCGAGCTTCCGGATGCACCACATGGAGCCCGAGAGCGGTGAGCATGAAGCGCCTGAGCCGACCCAGAAACCGGGCGACCGGGCGAGGCTGATCGACGATGTGGATATCGGACCGGGAGGGCACCGTCCCGACACTCCGCACACCCTGGCGCAGCAGGTACTCCCGATACGAAAAGTCAGCCGGGTTGCGGCGTTCGGAAGGGACGGCCAGCCGGGCTTTCACTTCGATGCGCTGGCCGGCCCCCAACTCCGGCATAGCCTCTCGTAGCGTAAGGCGGACGCGGCCTCGAACCGGGTCTTTTTCCGGCCCGACCGCCTCCAACTCCAAGGTAAACCCCGTCCGCACCGAATCCCGCCGCGGTGCACTCACCACGTGGCCGTGAAGCAGCGTCTCGGGGGAGAGAAGGCCTATCCGGCGGGCTACCTCATCCGACGACGCATAGCCATATCGCGCCATATAACCAGCCGCTCCAAGCCAGACGGCCGCGATCACGACCAGCGCGGTGGCGAGTAATGGCGCCGGGGAAATGAAGGTCTTGCGGAAGAACGTGAACACGGCCAGGGCCGTCCCGGCGCATGCCACACCGGCGCCAAGGCACAGGGGCATCACGCTCGCCGGCACGAGACGACCCACCACAACGCCCGTAGCCAGCCCCAGGGCGAGGTAGAGGGCGGGATATCGATGGAGGCGAGGCGTCATGGTGGGGATCTCCTTTTCCCTTCAAGACGCTTTTTTGGGGGCCGGCATACCCTCGACCGGCCCGATGGCGCATACCGGAAGCTGGATTTTTTTAGAACATGGGGTGAAATCCCCCCCACTGATGAGAACCATTCGTGTATTGATGAATTGTAACCACCGGTTTAGTTTGCGGCCTCCACCTCCCGGTTGAGTCGTGCATCATGCACGGTGCAGGTAAGCATCCATCACAATTTTCAACGATGATGTGACGCGGTATGAGCAGCCGACGCATTGTGAGAGAGCGGGTCATGCAGGCGCTGTATGCCTACAAGCTGGCCGGCGGGGACCCTCAACACTGCATCAACACAGTGCTGAAGCCCGATTTGGAGGAGAGCGAAGCTAATCTGAAGTTTGCTACGGCCCTTTTTCTCCGTTCGCTCGATTTCTTTGATGTGGCCGACGAAATCATCGCCAATCATACGCAGAACTGGGAGGTCTCGCGTATTGCATTGATCGACCGCCTCCTCCTGGTCATGGCGATCTGCGAGTTCTTATCCTTCGAGGACATCCCGCCCAAGGTATCCATCAACGAAGCGATCGAGGTGGCCAAGAAGTACAGTACGTCGCGAAGCGGTAAGTTCATCAATGGCATCCTGGATGCCGTGCTTCTCGATCTGCAGAAAGAGGGAAAGCTGAAAAAATCAGGGCGTGGGCTGGTCGGCATGGATACGATTCAAAGCCGAATCGTCACGTAAAAAGGCGCCGGCGTGTTTTCTGGCGCCATCTTTAAGCCATCTTGTGATCGGATAAATGGGCCTCATTGCGATCGGGGATATACATGGGTGTGTAAAAACGCTCGATGCCCTTCTGGAACAACTCTCCCCCCGAGAAGACGATCACCTCGTGTTTATCGGGGATTATATCGATCGCGGGCCCGATTCGAAGGGAGTGATCGATCGGTTGATCACGCTCGCCGAAACCGTTCCCTGTACGTTTTTGCGAGGCAATCACGAAGTATTTCTCCTCAATCACTTTGACGGCAACCGGCACGACGACGAGGTGTGGTACCTCAACGGCGGCCGGCAAACCATGAAAAGCTACGCGGATGGATCCGGTCGCGAGTCTCTTCCCGAATCCCATCTGCAGTTCATCCGCGATACAAAGCTTTATCTGGACACTGGGGAGTTCTTTTTTGTACACGCCGGCCTCCAACCCCATATAAGCGTCGCCGAAAACCTCCGCCACCCGTCTGAGAAGACCTTCCTGTGGGATCGCTCGCACTTCTCGGCGCGCTTCCTGGTATGGGAGAAAACGGTCGTCTGCGGGCACACACCCCACCCTGAGCCGATCAACCACCGCCAGTTGATCAGCATCGATACCGGTTGCGTGTATTACATGTATCCGGGCATGGGGCGCCTCTGTGGTGTCCGCTTGCCGGAGCGGGAGTTCGTGATGGTAAACTACATAGGCTGACGCCGGCGTAACGGAACATTCGCGCGACGCTGTTATTCCTTGCGCTTGCTTTCTGCGCCCCATCCGCCATCACTCACGCAATCTGAACGTTCATGTCTCTCCGTTGCGGCATCGTCGGTCTTCCGAATGTCGGTAAATCCACGCTTTTTAATGCGCTGAGCAATGCTGGCGCCGAGTCCGCCAACTACCCGTTCTGCACCATCGAACCCAATGTCGGGGTGGTCGCCGTGCCCGATCCCCGCCTCACCCGTCTGGCGGAGACGGCCAGATCGGCCAAGCTGGTGCCGGCAACCATCGAGTTTGTGGACATCGCCGGCCTGGTCGCCGGCGCCTCAAAGGGAGAAGGCCTGGGCAACCAGTTCCTGGCGCATATCCGCGAAGTAGACGCGATCATACACGTCGTTCGCTGCTTCGACGACGAAAATGTCACCCACGTCGAAGGATCGGTGGACCCCGCGCGCGACGTGGAGATCATCCACACGGAGCTCCTGCTGAAGGACATGGAGACGGCAGAGAAACGCATCGACCGGACGCGCAAACTGCTCAAGACGGGCGACAAAAAGGTGCAGACGGAGCTGGCATTTTACGAACGGGTGATGGCCCACCTCGAGACGCCGCTGCTGGCCCGCGCGATGGAGGTAAAAAAAGAGGAGTTGGAGTGGATGAAGTCGCTGTTCCTCCTCACTCAGAAGCCCGTACTGTTCGCCGCCAACGTCAGGGAATCGGATCTGCCGGACGGCAATGCGTATGTCGAGACACTGCGCCAGATCGCGGCAGCGGAAAACGCCGCCGTCATCGTCGTCTGCGCCGAACTCGAAGCCCAACTGGGCGAGATCGAGCCCTCCGAACGCGCGGCGTTCCTGAATGATATGGGGCTCGATGAAGCCGGCCTGGACCGACTGGTACACACGGCCTACTCACTCCTCGGCCTCATCACCTACTTCACCGCCGGCCCGAAGGAGGCCCGCGCCTGGACCATTCCGATTGGCACCAAAGCCCCACAGGCCGCCGGCGTGATCCATAGCGATTTCGAACGCGGCTTCATCCGAGCCGAGACCATCAAATACTCGGATTATATCACCCTCGGCACGGAAGCCGCCGCCCGAGATGCCGGCCTCATGCGCTCCGAAGGCAAGGAATACGTGGTGCTAGACGGCGATGTGATGCTGTTTCGGTTTAATGTCTGATCGATGGTCGATGGTTAGGCATCGATCATTAACTATCGACCATTAACATCAGCTAGAACAACCGTCCAAACGTAATGCTGATCGATGGGGTGCCGAAGAATCGGGCCGGCGTGGTGGCTTCATCGATCTCCAGGAGTTGGATCGGGTCGAAAAAGTAATTGAAGCTATAGCCCACCCGCATACCCTGGGCGACACGGGTGCTCTCGCCGAAATGAGCCCCCAACCCAACCATCCCGCCAATGCCGAAACGTAATTCTCCTTTCAGCAGCGACCCAAACCCTTCGTAGCGCCGCTCGCCGGAGTCGTAGGACCCATTGTCGTTGTCGTCGTCGAAATACGGGTAGACCCAGCCGAGTGTGGGGCCAAACGTGAACTGGGTGTAGGGCCTGAAATTGTCCTCGATATGCTCTTTCCACAGCCGGCGCTGGATACCCAGACGCACGGGGATACGCAGGAAATAGTTCGCTTTGTCCGGAATGAAGTTCTGGCCGATGCCGATGAACTTGACCTCACGCTCACTTTTTTCGGAGCCGATGTTGAGGTCCACCGCGAGGGATGTGCGTGTGCCAATGGCCCCGTTGACGTACGCCCCCAGCCCAAACCCGCTGTTGGTGATGACCACCTCCAGGCCGGCGCCCGTGCCATATGCGGTGGCCAGGGAGTCTGCCTCGCCGGCCTCCTGTGCGTAGGCGCCTGTTGCCGCGGGTAGAATGAGGAGGATGAGGAAGAGACGATTCATGGCGGAGGCGTCGCTGAACAGTCTGGTGAGAACTTGAGCCGGAAAGCTTTGTTCTGTAGCCATGCCGGCCGAGGCGCCCCTCCCGCACCATCCCAGTTTGCCTACGTGGATTACCGCCTGCTCATCGCGCGCCGCTACCTGTTCAGTCCCCGACGCGTCACGCTGATCTCGATCATCACGGGTATTTCGGTGTTCGGTGTCGCGCTGGGCGTGGCGTCGCTCATCGTCGTTTTGTCCGTGATGAATGGCTTCTCGGAGGTGGTGCGCGGGCTGCTGGTCGGGCTTGATCCCCATGTCCGCATCGTCGCTGTGGACAACCGCGAGCCGGTGCCATCGGATTCGTTGCTCGCTATCGCGGCGGCCCTCCCTCATGTGATTTCCGCTGCGCCCTATGTGCAGGGCAAGGCGCTCCTGGTCATGGAGGGGATGAGCGACATGAACCGGGTGGTGATCGTGCGCGGCGTAGAAACGGCGTCGGCGGGCAAGGTGAGCGATGTGGTGGAGAAGACGACTATGGGCGCATTCGATCTGGATCGGCGCGCCGGCCGGGCCGGCGTGGTCGTTGGCCGGAATCTGGGGCAGAGCCTGGGGCTGTTTCCGCCCGCGACGGCCGAGGGTCTCCCGTCTACCGGAGAGGAACGGGGCAGCAGCGTCTATCTGCTGACGGCGCCGGGTATCGAGCGCATGATGACCCAGCTGCTTGGCGCCATGCCCTCCAGCCCGTACGAGGTCCGCGGCTTATATGAAATGGAGCCGGTATACGACGAGACGCACGTGTTTATCGACCTCGCCGAAGCACAACGCCTGTACCGGATGAACGACCGCGTCTCGGGCATCGAACTCCGCCTGGACGACCTCAACCGCGCCGCCGAGGTCAAGGAGCTCCTGACCGCTCGCCTGGATACCGCGCGCGTGGAGATCTTTACGTGGTACGATCTCAAGAAGTCCCTCTACGAGGTGATGGAACTCGAGAAATGGGGTGCCTCGCTCGTTCTCTTCCTCATCGTAGTCGTCGCCGCGTTTAATATCGTCGGGTCGCTGACGATGGTGGTGATCGAGAAACGCCACGACATTGGGGTCCTGAAAGCAATGGGGGTGTCCAGGCGCAATGTGCTGACGATCTTCCTGACGGAAGGCGCCCTGATCGGCGCGATCGGCACCGGGGTCGGCCTCTTTTTTGGCCTCGGCCTGTCGCTTGCGCAACACCATCTGCACCTGGTGCCGATGGCCGAGGCGGAGTCCTTCATCCTGGACGCGTACCCGATCGCCATCCGCGGCTTCGATGTCGGACTCATCGTGGTGGTCGCGCTCGGGCTCTGTATCGCTGCCGCCATCTATCCCTCGCTCCGCGCCGCCGCGATCGAGCCGGCGGACGCCGTCCGAATCGGAGATTAATAACGAACGTTCGGTAAAGCCGAAACTTTTCCACAGGGTGCTTATTTTAAGCCCTTCTGTCCGATACAATCACTCAGTGCTGAAAGGCCATATCATGGCACGGAAAGACCAGATCACCGGTAAGGGCCCTATGTCGGGGAATCACGTTTCGCATGCGAATAACAAGGTTCGCCGGCGTTTCAACGTGAATCTGCAGAAGAAGCGGTTCTATATTCCGGAAGAGAAGCGGTGGATCACGTTGCGGGTTTCCGCGCAGACGATCAAGACGATCAACAAGAACGGCATCGCGGCTGTTCTGAAAGAAGCGCGCGCCCAGGGCGTTCGCGTCTGATCGCGGACCCTCCACGCCCCCATCCACTCTGTTAGCTCGGCTATACGGCAATGGCAAAAGGAAAAGAAACTCGGATCAAGGTGATTCTGGAGTGCACCGAAGCTCCCGGCACCTCCCGCTACTCCACGATCAAGAACCGGCGTAATACGCCGGCCCGCATGGAGTTGAAGAAGTACAACCCGGTGCTTCGCAAGATGACGCTCCATAAGGAGATCAAGTAAGCGAAGTCAGGTATGCCTGGCCGGCGGTCGCCGGCTCGGCACTCGGTAGAATAATCAGGTGGCATCCGGCGGGCGTATCGCTTAAGTCGGATCTTGCGTTATACCAGCATCACGAGGTGAAGCTATGGCTAAGAAAGTTAGTAAGAACCAGCGTACGGACCGCGGTAAGAACAAGGTCACCATCAAGATGGCCAAGATTATCACCGCGGACAAGAAGGAGAACGGGCAGTACCGCTTCGTTCATAAGATGGTCAATGCGGACGACTTGCAGAGCGAGTTGGCCGCGGCGAAGGCGAACATCTAGTTCGCGAGACCGCCGTTCGGGGCGTGGCGCAGCCCGGTAGCGCATCTGGTTTGGGACCAGAGGGTCGCAGGTTCGAATCCTGCCGCCCCGACATCGTGTTGGATCAGTGTTCTGTTGCGCCCGTAGCTCAACTGGATAGAGCAGCGGACTTCTAATCCGCAGGTTGCAGGTTCGAGCCCTGCCGGGCGCGCCATGTTCGCCCGGCGGCTCTGTCTGAAACGTGCTTTAAGCCGGTGACGTGGCCGAGTGGCTAGGCAAAGGTCTGCAAAACCTTCTACGGCGGTTCGAATCCGCCCGTCACCTCCAGGGGTTCCCGTTTAAGGGCGCCCCTTTTTTATTTGCCGGGAGGGTATGCGGCGGCCTCGCGTTGCGTCTTGAAGGATATATGCCCTCAACGCAACCGGCCCACCTCATGCGGATCTTTTTACCTCCCTACCTCAGCGCGCGAACTATCTACAGTGTGATCGGCCAGGTACTGAGCGAAACCAATGCACTGCGGGCGGACCGCTTCAGCTTCGATCTTTCGCCGCTTATTGCCGTGGAGCCCGCCGGCGTAGCGGCCTTCGCCGCCCTCGTCGAATGGATACGCCTCCGCGAATCGATCTGTGTCCTCGCACCAGGCACCTGCGCTCCCAACGAACCCGTCGCACTCACCCTACGCCGTATCGGCTTCTTCCCTCGGGTCCTCCACCACCCCGTGGCGTTCTCCGCCCCTCCCGACACCCACTGGATGCCACTTGCGATCGTTCCTCCGGAAGCCTCGGGTCGTATGTTGGCGGAGGACGTGCTGCCGTGGATCGCCGCCCGGTCCGGTGTCAGCCGGTTTGCGGTGGAGTGGAACCTGTCATCCCTGGGAGCTCTCTTCACTCCGGTCACAGAACCCACCCGGCAGCCCTTCTTCGTGGTCGGACGCATTGATCCGCAACGCGCCAGGCTTGAACTGGCCGTCGCCGCATGGCCGGCGCATGCAGAGGTCGCCCGCGCGGATCGCCACGAAGGAAAATCCGCTTTCGATCAGCTGCTGGCCGGCCTGTCAGACCAGGTCGTGGGGTGGTTTGCACTCCATGAAGGATGGCAGATCGCCACGGCCGTGCCCGATGGGATCCACCGGGTCCGCTCGACGTACCCGGCGCCGGTGGCCTACCCCGGTCGGTTGTTTGATCTCGTGATCGATCTGACGGCTTTCTCCATACAACCGATGCTTAACGAGCCCAGCGAGCCAGTCACAGTGCCGTGGACGTACGCTCTGTCGGTCCTGGAATCGGGAGGGCCGGCCTGAGAGGGGCGGGAGGCATCGATTTGTTTGTCGAATAGCCGCGAAAGCGGCTCGTTGGTAAGAGAAGAATATAAAAAGCGAAACGGCTTGGTTTCCCGGGCGTACCCTGCTAACGTATTCCATCTGGCAGGTTGGCCCACGCCGCTGTTATTCTGCTTTCGCACGCTAGGTTAAAAGGAAATTCCATGACAGCCCTGGGTTTTGTGAGCATCACGCTGATCGTGCTCGTCTTTTTTGCTGCGCTTTATGGCGTGGTGGAACTGATCGGGCGCGCCGCGGAACGCCGTTACCGCACGGCGGCCCAGGAGGCCCTGGATCGATACTGGAAGCAAAACAAAGACGAACTGCGACTCGATGTCCCCTGTCCGAACTGCAACCTTCGGTTCGACGCGCCGGACCAGACCTATTTCGAGTGCCCGCACTGTGCCTTCTTGCTCACCACCGAATGGATCAAAAACTACCACCACCGAAAGATGAAGGAGGAGTGGGAGAATAGCTTCTCCGGGCGCTTCTATCGCATTGCGCCCGAGGCGCCGGCCAAACGATGAACGTTACCAGGAGACCGACAGGTCGAACGAAGGCTGTAAACCCAGGTCGTATACGTCTACATTGACGAACGAAAAGCCAAGCGCCGGCCGGTCCGGATTGTACACCTGCACCGGGTCCCTGTACCAGGTATTCGCCCGGCCGTAGAGGTTGTAAACCGATACTCGCGCATCGACGCGGATACCCCCGAATGGCCGGCTGAACCGTACCCCCCCGTCGAGCCGGTGGTAGTCGGGCAAATAGTCCCGCTCGATGGGATCGTCGTACGCCAGAATGTTGGGGGTGCCCGTGGCGTAGTACCAGGTGGCGTACGCCGTGAACGTGCGAAGCAAGGGGATGGCGATATGCGATGAAAACTGGTGCCTCCGATCCCACTCCGCCGGAAACCGCTCTCCCTGATTGACACGCCCGTTCTGCAACTCTACCCGAGACAGGGTATAACTGGACGTCCAGCTGATCGTACCGATCAGCTGACGGTACATCGCCTCGATACCTGTCGCATACGCCCTGTTATCCGAAAACCAGGGCACAAAACGGTTGTCGTTGGCGGTGGTGATGCCCGCAGGCGCGTTGATTTCGTGACGCCGGATGTTCGCGTGATTTCGCGAGTAGGCCTCGACTTGCAGCGAGGCGGAACGGTGCGGTTTGATGTATACGCCGGCCGTGAGGTTGTTGACCTCGCTGGGCTTCGATGCCCCCGTGGTCATGATCCACACGCTCGCGCTGTTCGTGTTCTGAAGATAGAGGTGGTGTAAAAACTGGTAATTCTTGCTAAACCCGAGCTTAAACGAAATCGGTTTGCCCGGTAACACCGTCACTTGCGCGCGAGGCGACAGTTTGAAGGTGTTCCCCTGCGTGAAATAGTGACTCCGGAGGCCGAGGTGAAGATCGACATATTCCAGATCCGTTGTTTCATACTGCACAAAAGCATCACCCTGGATGGCAAAATAATCTTCCTGAAACTCCGGCCGGCTCGCCGAACGCTCATGGTAAAACAGGGCGTAATAGTTCGCGGCCATCCCCATCGTCCATTGACCCGAATACGCCGGCGTCAGATTGAGAAACTCGGCCCATTGTAGATCGAACAACTCATTTTCGTACTCGAATGGGAAGATGAAATTTCTCGGCTGCCCCGTCTGATTGTTGATGCGCGTGAATACAAAGTCATCTTTCCCGAAGAAGCTGCGATAGTGGCTGCCGGCAAGTAGGGACTGCAGATATGCGCGCCGGCCGATCGGCCGATAAAATTGAAGGCTCAAGGCCTCATTCCCCCACCGGTTGCGTGTCTCGACATCGCGAGTGACCGCCCCAAGGACATTGGTCACGGAGTCCCGCTCGGCGTAGACACGCTCTGCATTGAGCAGGGTGTGATTCCCGCCGAGGTACAACGTCGCCATGCGCCGGCGTCCATCCGGGGCCTCCGTGTAGATCTTGGCGTGGAGGTCATAGAAGCGAGCCGCGCCGGCGCGGGGGGTTACAAGGCGGTTTTCAACGCCGGCGTATTCTGGCGGCAGGGCGCTTTTCGACCGACTTACGTCCAACCCCATCAGGACGAGGTTCTCGTTATTCAACCAGTCTATGGCGTCGATGTACGAATGCCGGCCCGAAACCAGCCAACTCGATCGGCCGACCCCGATAGGGCCTTCAAGCGTCCCGCGGACGGCGGTGCTGCTTGCCCCAAGTGCTCCGCGCAGCCGGTTCAACGAACCCGTGCGGGTGATAAACGACATAGTACCCCCTGGTGGGGCGAAGTAACTGGCCGGAGCGATGTCGTAATAAAACCCGACCGTCTGCAGCGCATCGCTATTAAAGACGTCGAAGAAGCCGAAGAAGTGGTTCTGGTTGTAGATCGAGGCGCCATCCAGCAGCACTTGAAACCCATCGGCCTTGCTGCCGCGCACGTTTAGCCCGTCGGTCATGGCCGGTGAGACGGCTACCATGGGCAAAGGCTGCAGGCCGCGCAGTACGCTGCTCTCGCTAAGCGAAGAAAACCGGTCTGTGTGCAACAGGTAGAGCCAGGTCGTATCCAGATCCGTCTGCAATATCGAGCTACTCACGAGCACTTCCTGTCCCCGAATGGGCTCCGGCACAAGTCGGATCGAGAGTTCTTCCGGGTAGGCGCCGGCCACCATGCGCCATACCGTGGTCTGGTATCCGATGTAGGAGATGTGCAGGTCGACGGTCGGCTGTGCGGCAAATGCGTTGTCGATCCGCAAGGTAAATACGCCGGCATCATTCGTCGTAACGCCGCGAATGCGGCCGTCCTGTACCCAGGAAACGCTGGCGAAGGGCAGCCGACCCCCGCTCTCCGCGTCGATCACCTGGCCCGAGACGACCCCGGGCGCCGGGCTGGCGTCCGCCGCCGGCTCGAACAGCAGAATCTGACGATGGGCGGCGTCGAAGCGCATGTCGATGCGCTGCGTGGCCAGGGCGGCTTCGAGCGACGGCACGAGGTCGATGGCCTGACAATTCAGGGTGATGAGCTTACTGACGATCAGCGCGTCGCGAAACAGGAATCGGTATCCCCCACGGAGTTGGATGTCCGCGATGACCTCGTTGAGCGGGGCGTTGGTGTAGGAGAACGTCTGGGCCGATGCGGTGCCGGTGGTGCCCACGAGCAACAGCAGGGCATAAAGAAAAGAAACGCAGCGAAGTTCAGGGACGCGTTTCAAACCGGTAGACCTGGGCGCCGGCCTGAATTCCGACGCTGTTCGTCGCGGCCCCCAATTGATCCAGCGCACTTCGTGGAGAATCGAGAATGATCGTCCCCGATATCGTCTCAGCCAGCCTTTCCGAAGGAAATTCAATGACAACACCGAAATGGAATGCAAGCTCATCCACTACCCGAGCAATAGGCTGCTGTGCAAAGCGCAACTCGTCGTCGATCCAGTCCAGCGCGTCTTCCTCCGAACCGCCAGTGCCTGCTACCTCCGCGCCCAGGCTATTGACGCGCCCGAGGTCCCCCGGTTTCAACACAACGGCGCTGCCGGAGGGCGCGTGCTGCAACGAAACACTCCCTGATTTGAGAAATACCTCGACCGATTCGCCCCAGGTTCTGACGACAAACTGTGTGCCCAGCACGGCCACGACGGCGTCGGCGGAATGGACCGTGAACAAACGCGATTGGTCGTGGACAACGTCGAAGTAAGCTTCGCCGTCGAGGCGGAATTGACGTGTGGATTCCACACTACCGAATCGATAGAGGCGGGAGTGAGGGCGCATGGTGATGATCGAGCCTTCTTCCGTCGTGTAGATGACGGCGGCCTCGGCGGCCTCGGCCAGCAGCTCGGGCGCCTCGGCGCGTTGGGTGATGAGCCAGACTAGCGCCAGGACCCCCACAAGGCTGGCGGCAATGGAGAGCCGAATGAAACGGCTCCGCGTCCGTTGCCTTCGGACCGGTGGGCGGGCGCCGGCTTCTGCCGGCGTCGTCACCTGCTGTACGATGGCTTGCCAAAGGCGGGCAGACTGGTCAGGCGACGGCAGATGTGCGGCGCGGTGGGTCTCGGTGGCGGTCCTGAATCGGTCCAATAACACTACGAGAGGATCCGAGGAGCCGGCCGTCGTGCCTTCTTCGAGACGTTTCCCCAGGAGGCGCGCTGCGATTAGCTCGCGGTCGCTATCAGGCAGGGAGGAATCGTCGTGCATGGCACGCACCGAGGGATAAAGCGTGAAAGTAGGGGCGGGGCGGGGCGCCCTCCTTCGCCCACCCGGTCTGGCGGCGAAGGAGGGCGTAGGAACAGGATCAGCCGGCGTTGCGGCCAGAGTCGTCGTTTTTATTACCTCCGCGGTCTTCACCGTTCTGGCGCTCCCGCTGTCCATCGCGCAGGTTGACGCGGTAGATCGGGTTCAACCCGAGGAAGCGGAGCAGGGCATGGCCGTCGCCAGTGAGGTCAATCGTGCCCTCCGTCTCCTTCAACGTCGTTTCGCCGTTGATGGTCTCCGTCAGCGACATGTGGTAGCTGATGGTGCCCGTCACGTTTGTTTCGAGGTCTTCGTCACCTCCTGTGGTATCGTCGGCCAGCGCCATCTGCGAGATCGTCACATCTACGGTTTCCATCGTCAGCGTGTAAGACCCTTCGACATCGAGAGAGTCTCCCATTGTACGCGAGAAGGTCCCTTCCTTGATCTGCGAGCCGGTAAGCGTGGCAACGGTATCGGTGCCGTTCAGGCCGGCCAGGTTCCACTGGGCGTCCTGGTCGATGGTCGCTGAACGGGTGTCGCCCGAATCGTAGGTGTAGGCGGCTGTACCCGTACGGTTGCCGGCGAAAGCGATGGCTGCGATCTCTTCGCGCTGGTCGATTGGCTCGGCGACAAATCCACCCAGGCTATCGGTGAACACATACTGGAGCGTCACATCGACGGACTTCGTGCAATTCTCCGCTTCGTGCTGGCGGCTATAGGCGATCGTGAAGGTCCCGGTGGCGGGGTCGTACGTCCGGTCGTAGTCCCGGTTGATACCGCGGCACGGGCGCAGGCCCGGGTTGTTCCAGAATTGCCGGCCGCTGTACAGGAGGCGCTGGTTATCCACCCGGGCGGTCATGTCGTTCAGATCGGCCATGAGGCCTTCGCTTTGATCAGCCAGCGACTCGGCCATGAGTTCGGAGGCCAGCTCCAGGTCTTCAGCGGTCATCGCCGCCACTTCGGGCTCGTCGTTGTTGAGAATGTCGCAGCCCGTCAGTGTGAAGGCGAAGAGCGCGGAGAGCACCGTGACGCGCTTCAGGTTGGGGATAAGATCTATGCGTTTCATGATAGGATGTCGGTTGAAGTTTATCAAGAGATAGGCGATAGCATGTCATACAGACAACAACGGTACACCTGATTTCGGCATCACCCCCAAGTGGCGTGTCTACCGGCCTAGCGGAAATGGGCCATCGCGCCCCGGATGTTCTTTAGCGCAAACGCCATCTGATTTTCCACTGTTTTGATGCTGATGTTCAGCATGTCGGCCGCCTCGCGGTACGAGAGATCTTCCATGAAACACAGTTCGAATACCGCCCGCCGGCGCTCGGGGAGTGAGGCGATCGCCCGGAGGAGCGCGTCCTGCATGGCGCTGTAATCGTGTCCGATCGGATCGGTGGTCGACCGACTGTCCAAGTCGGCGTGATGGTCGAACTTGGCGTTGTCGCGGAAATAGTTGAGTGCGCGGGTATAACCGATGCGGAAGAGAAAGGCGCGCAGCGACTTATTCTCATCGATCTGGTCGCGTTTGTCCCATATCATCACGAAGGCATTCTGGACGATATCGGCCGTCGTCTCTTCGTCGATGCCGCGCCGGCGCAGGTAGCCGAACAGTGCCCCATGATACCGATCGAAAAAATGCTTGAACGCGCCATGGTCTCCCCGCTTGATACGGCGTGCCAGCTCGGCATCCTCCACCGCCTTGGCCATATGAACGGCCAGATAAATGAGTAGCGAGGCGAGGGTAAGCGGGGTCAGCACGGTGGTCTTCAGGCGTATGGAAGAGATGTGGGAGAAGGTACGGCTGGAGGCGACGCCTCGGCCGGCGCAATCACTGTGCCGCTTAAGGTCTCGCCCCGGGAGTATGAGGCGCGACCTCATCTCATCCATCATGCGAAGAAAAGGGCTCCTCCTTCATCAACAAGCGGCCCGCCGGCCAGGCGATAGGCTCGTGGTGAAACCGAGAAGGACGTTCATAGTTCTAAAATGAGGCTCCCACACACCCACTGTACCCCGAATTGCGCATCAAGAGACGACATATTGGCGTTCTGATGCTCCTCGTATTGATCGGGGGGGGCGTGCTTTCGCCTACGGTGCATATTCTCCTGCACGATGTCGCGAACGCCCACGGAGAATGGGACCCGCACGCCGACGTGGAGTCCGTTACTGTTGGGAATGAATGCAGCCGGCCCCACGCGCCTGAACGGCCGTGTATCTTCTGTACGCAGATCTCCATCTATGCCGGCGTCCTCTCCGATCCGCCTTCCGTATGGCTGCCGGTCGGGACGCTGACGGTGCCGGCCGGCCTCGTCCACCTGGCCTCTGCGTCCCTCGGCGAGGGTATTCGCGGCCCTCCCGCCTACGCCTGACCTCTCCCGTCTTGCCGCCCCGAGTGGCTAGCAGGCGGTGAACGACCCCATCTATTCTGGAAATCGCCCGGTATTCGCGGGTGGTCTCCGTGGTCATGCAGCGCCCCTATGCCATATCCTTTGTTTTTAGGACGGATGTTTATACCCGTCGTGATCCTTCTCGCCTGGGCTGCCTATGGTGGGGGCCTCCACGCACAAACGCTCCACGGCATCGTTCGTGCGGCGGACGCCGACCCCCTGCCGGGCGCCAATGTCTATCTGCCCGCCCTCCAGCGCGGCGCGGTAACCGATCCGTCGGGCCGGTACGAGATCGATAATCTGGCCGTGGGCACGTACGAGGTGGTCTTCAGCTTCATTGGTTTTCGCTCGGAGACGCGGACGGTAACAGTCGGCGCCGGTCGGAATCGCATCGAGGTGACGCTACAGTCGGACATAGTGTGGACGGATGAAGTGCTCGTCGCCGCTGAACAGGAAGGCCGGTTGACCCTCGATACGCGATCGGTAGCCATACTGGATGCTGCCGCGCTGGATGAGGTGCGCGGACAGACCCTTGGCGAAACCCTCGAACACCTACCTGGGATGACAGCGCTTCAAACCGGCCCGTCGATCTCTAAGCCGGTTGTACGTGGCCTCCACAGCCAGCGTGTGCTGGTACTGAACGCCGGCGTGTCGCAGGAAGGGCAACAATGGGGGGGTGAACACGCACCGGAAATCGACCCGTTCGCGCCGGTGCGGATCGAGGTGATCAAAGGGGTAGCCGGCGTAGAATACGGTGTCGGGGCGATCGGCGGGGTGATCCGGCTCGAACCCCTCGAACTGCCCTACGTCCCCGGCACGTCGCTCCGAGGACAGTTCGCCGGCAACGGATTTTCCAACAACCGCCAGGGCGCCACCGCCCTGTATCTGGAGGGCGTCGCCAACCGGCTGCCGGGCTTTGGATGGCGTGTGCAGGGCAGTTTTCGCAAAGCCGGCGATGCCCAGGCCCCCCGGTATATCATCCCCAATTCGGCTTTTCAGGAACAGAATGGCGCCCTGACCCTCGGGTTTCGTCGAGGTCCCTGGAATCTCCTGGGTCATATCAGCCACTTCGGAACGGAACTGGGCATCTTCAGCGGCGCCCATATCGGTAATCTGGACGATCTGCTCCGCGCGATCGAACGCGGCCAGCCTTCTACCAACGGGACGTTCGGGTTCGATATCGCTCCGCCCAAACAGCTCATCTCGCACGATCTGGCCTCGTTGCGGAGCCGGTATACGCTGGATTCGGGAGCACGCTTCGAAATACAGTACGGGATTCAGCGGAATCACCGTCAGGAGTTCGATGCCCACCGACCATACAGCGATTCACTCGCGGCGCTGGATCGGCCGGCCTTTGAGCTGAGCCTCTTCTCGCAAAGCGTCGAAGCGCGATTTCACCACCGCCCCGTCGGTCGTTTCTTCGGCGTAATGGGGGTGAGCGGTATGAATCAGCTTAATCTAAACGGACGCAGCGGCTTTCTTATCCCCAACTTCCGCTCGTTCAGCAGCGGGGTATTTGCGCGGGAGACGTGGGTAAACGGCGACTGGCAGGTGGAAGCCGGCGCCCGCTACGACTATCGCTGGGTGCGCGCCTGGCCCCGCGAAAACGGGGCGAGCGGCGAATTCGTTCGACGCGTAAACGACTACGGAAGCCTATCCGCCGTGTTCGGCGCCATCTGGCAGTTTGCGCCGGCGTGGTCGCTCGCTACCAATGTGGGCACGGCCTGGCGGCCTCCGAGTGTGAACGAGCATTATAACTTTGGCGTCCACCACGGCACGGCCCAGTTCGAAATCGGGGATCCCGACCTCGAGGCCGAGCGAAGCCTGGGCCTCGACGCCACCCTGCGCCACGATATCGCGGGCGCGCGCCTCGAAGTCAGCGCCTACTCAACGCAGTTTCAGCGGTTTATCTATCTCTATCCCGATCCATCACCCCGCGTCACGATCCGCGGCACGTTCCCCACGTTCCGGTATGCGCAGGCTGATGCCCGGTTGAACGGTTTCGATGCTTCCGTCGAGTACGACCTGAACCGGATCCTTACACTCGGAATGGTCACGTCCGTCGTTCGGGGCCAGAACCTGGACGACGACGAGCCGCTGTACCAGATGCCGGGGGATCGGCTGCGCATGGTCGCGCATGTCAACCTGCCAGGCAGTGCGACCGTGCAAGCACCTCATTTCGAGGTCGAGTCCGCCCATGTCGCCCGGCAATCGAGGTTCACCCCCGGCGTGGACTATGCCGAGCCGCCTCCGGGATACCACCTTATCAACGCGTCGTTCGCGACGGACCTGTTGGTCAACCACACTCCCGTACACGTCCATCTGTCGGTGCAAAATGCACTCGACACGGTCTATCGGGATTACCTGAGCCGCTTCCGGTATTTTATCGACGACCCCGGAAGAAGCTTTGTCCTGCGACTGAGCGTGCCAATTGGCGCCCCACGCGTGTGAGGCGTCTGATGAACACGCTCGGAAGCCCCGGGTGCTCGGCCGCCAACGCTGGGGACCTGGTTTTGCATCAATAAACAAACCTACCTAGAAGCTATGAACCTCTTTCATAAGTTACCCATACGCGTTTTTCTCTTCTGCTCGCTGGCTTTGCTGGCCGTGATGTCGGGGTGTGACTCCGGGGAGCCCGACGATGACGCCGGCGAAAACGAACTCATCACCCGCGTCACACTCATCCTCACGCCTGTGGCGGGCGGTGACCTCATCATTGCCGAGGCCGAAGACCCGGATGGAGACGGTGCCAACCTCACCATCGACTCACTCCAACTCACATCCGGTGCGATCTATCAGGGTGAAATAACCCTGTTTGATGGAGTCAATAACGAGGACATCACGGCCGAGGTGGAAGATGAAGAAGAGGAGCACCAGTTCTGGTACACGGCGGAAGGTGGTATCGCCGATCGTGTAACGGTGGCCATCACGGATACGGATGCCAACGACCTGCCCGTCGGGCTGGCCTTCACTGTTTCGGTTTCTGTCGGCGCAGATACCACAGGGACAATGAACGTAGTGCTTAACCACTACGAAGAAGGTGAAAAAGAGGGTACCGACCGGAGTGACGAAACGGATATCGACATCGACTTCCCGGTTTCGATCATCCAATAACCCCGGGTCAATAACCCGCAACCAGTAACCGCCCGGTCCGTGATAATCGGTCGCGGGTCTTCGAGAATCGAATTCCGGAGACCCGCGGCCGGCGGTCCGGACGCATGGCGTGTTAGAAGGGCGCTTCGGCGCCCGGAGGCAGGGGAATGGAAGGGGCGCCTCCCCGACTTTCGCCTCGATCCCCACCGTACGCGTACGCGCCGGCGCCCTGTTCCTGGATGTACGTAGTGAGGTTCTCGAAGCGGGCAAACTGGTTGACGAAGGCCAGTTGTACCTCGCCGATGGGGCCGTTACGTTGCTTCCCGATGATAATCTCCCCGATGCCTTCGGTCGAGTTACCGTTTTCGTCCACGGTAATCCCGTACCGCTCGGCCCGGTAGATAAAGGCGACGAGGTCGGCGTCCTGCTCGATGGAGCCGGACTCGCGGAGGTCGGACAACTGCGGCCGTTTATCGCCGCCGCGGGTTTCGACCGCACGGCTGAGCTGGGATAGAGCGATCACCGGCACATCAATTTCCTTGGCGAGGGATTTTAACGACCGCGAGATCTGGGCGATTTCTTGTTCTCGATTCGAGTTCTTCGAATTACCGCTTCCGTGCATGAGTTGGAGATAATCCACGATGACCAGGCCGATGTCGTGCTCGGCCTTGAGCCTGCGGCTCTTGGCGCGTAACTCCAGCACGCTTAGGCCGGGCGTGTCGTCGATAAAGATGGGGGCGGCGGAGAGCTTGCCAGCGGCGCGCGCCAGCTTGGGCCATTCCTCATCCCGCAGCCGGCCCGTTCGCGCCGCCTGGGCATCAACGCGGGCCTCGGAGGTCAGCAGGCGCTGCGCCAACTGCTGTGCACCCATTTCGAGCGAAAAGTAGGCGACGCCGGTCGGTTTTTCCGCGTGCAACGCCGCATTACGCGCCACCGCCAGGCTGAAGGCGGTTTTTCCCATAGAAGGACGCGCGGCGATGATGATGAGGTCGGTTTTCTGCCATCCGCCGGTCATGTCATCCAGCCGTGAAAACCCGCTGGGTATCCCGGTAATCCCACCTTCACGGCCATGTACGGCCTCAAGCGCGGCCAGGGTACCTTTCAGCACATCGTTCATCGACGTGGCCGAGCGGCGCAGCTGGTTGTCCGAAATTTTGAAGATCTCCCGTTCGCTCGAATCCAGCAACTCGAAGGCGTCCGTGCCTGGATCGTACGCCGTTCCGATGATCCCGGTCATCGTTTCGATCAATTTGCGCAGTAACGACTTCTCGGCGATGATGCGCGCGTGATACTCGACATTCGCAGCGGTGTCGACGGCGGTGGATAACTCGGTTAGATAATACGAGCCCCCGATGTCGTCGAGCTGGCCGCGGCGGCGTAACTCCTCGGAAAGCGTGATGTGATCGACCGGGTTGCCGCGTTCGAACAGCGCAAGAATGCCCTGATAGATGAGATGGTGTTTGGAGAGATAAAAGGTATCCGCCGGCAAGATTTCAATGGCCCGCGGGATCGCGTCACGCTCGATGAGCATCGCGCCGAGCACCGAACGCTCCACGTCGGTGGCCTGGGGCGGCGTCCGCCCGGCCTTATTGTTCGATCGTTTGACCTCGGCTTTTGGCGCGTGCTCACGCTCTCGCAAAGGCGGCGGATCGTGCGAATAGTCGGCGTCGTCGTCCGCGAAATGATAGGGAGGGGTGGAGTCGTCGAAGTCGGACATGGCGCGGGCGGATGCCGGGTTCCAGGGTTAACATGCCAGGTTCAGAGGGGCGCACGGAAGGTGATGGGGACGCGCCGGCTGGCCGGGTTCCTACGCCGTCAGCCGGCTGTAAGTTCGTCGTACCGAGCGCGGAGTTTCTGGACGTCCTCCCACGTCGGGCGCTTCCACTCCGGGTTGCGGAGCAGCGCGGCGGGGTGGTAGGTGACCATCGTCGGGATACCGTAAAAATCGTTAAACGTGCCGCGAAGAGCGGCCAGGGAAGCCTGCTTCTTCAGCAGATTGTTGCCGGCCGTCCTCCCCACGCACAGGATAAGACGCGGCCGGATGAGCGCAATCTGTTTGTAGAGGATGGGGATGTGCGCGGCCACCTCATCTGGCTGAGGTTCGCGGTTGTTCGGTGGCCGGCTCTTGAGGATATTCGCGATGTACACGTGGTCCCGCGAAAAGCCTATCGCATCCAGGATTTTCGTCAGCAACTGGCCGGCGCGTCCGACAAACGGCTCGCCCTGCTCGTCCTCGTCGGCGCCCGGCGCTTCGCCAATGACCATGAGGTCCGCCTCCGGATTGCCTACACCAAAAACGGGCTGGATACGGGTCTCGTCCAGCGGAATGAGGATCGTGTTCGCCACATAGTCGCGCACGGCGTCCAGCGTATGTAGGGCATGGAGAGGCGACGACGGGGAAATGAGCGCTTCAATACGCTCGTATGGGGATTTATCGGACGAGGGCGCCGAAACGGCGTCGGATGCGGTCGTCGGTGTTGGGAATGCGGGAGGATGGGAATACAGATCCGGCTCCGTTGCGGAAACCACTGCGCCGGCCGGATCGTCGCCCGATTCGATGGGAACGATCGGGCCAAGCAGGTCGATCTGAAAGGACAGTGCCTGGCGAAGCAGGGTACGGGGATCATCCATGGCGTCGTATCAGGGCGGGGTTGCGGAATGCGGGATACAGACCGCCGGCGAGGGCAGCGGGTTGAAGATAGGAAACGTTCAGCTTACTCGTCGGGTTCACTCTGCCATCCTTCCCTGCGATTGTCTATGGACCCCATCATCCTCGCGCTACAACAGACCCAGACGGCGGTTATGATAGCCGGCCTGGTGCTGCTCTCGCTGTTCGAACACACGCACCCGCTCTTTGATTTTTTTAGTCGCCAGCCCGGCGCTCGAGGTCGGCATGCTCTCCGCAACCTGATGCTGGGTGGTCTGAACGGCATTGTCGTCTCGTTCGGTTTTGTCTGGCTCTGGTTCATCGTCACCGTCTGGGCCGATACGCAGCGGTTTGGCGTCATGAACATGCTCCAGGATGCATTCGGCTTGCCGGCGTGGGTGCATGCTGTCGGTGTGATGGTGTTGCTCGACGGGTGGATGTATTTCTGGCATCGCATCAACCACGTAGTCCCCTTTCTCTGGCGCTTTCACCGGGTGCACCACGCGGATCCATTCATGGATGTGACCACCGCCAGCCGGTTTCATCTGGGTGAGATCGTTCTTTCGTCGCTGCTGCGCGCTCCCGTCCTTACGCTCGCCGGAGCGCATCTGTGGGAGTTACTCGTCTACGAAACGCTCATGTTCGCCGTCGTCCAGGCCCAACATGCTAACATGGCCTTTCCGGAGCGCCTGGATCGGGTGTTGCGCACGGTGATCGCGACGCCGGCCATGCATAAAGTACACCACTCCCGCTGGCGTTTGGAGACGGATTCCAACTACGGCTCGCTGTTCTCCTTCTGGGACCGCCTCGGGCGATCGTTTCGGCTTCGGGAAGACCTCTCTACGCTGAAGATGGGGCTGGATGAGATGGATGACGACCGATTCCAGACGGTGCGCGGGATGATCAAGACGCCGTTTCAGGCGGTGCCGCGGAGCGAAGGGGGCTCTGCCTGAACCGTTCCGGGGTTACAGGATGCGCGCCAGAATGGCGGCGGCCACCTCGGGTTTGCTCATGAGCGGCAGGTCTTCACGCCGGCCGTCTCGAGCCAGCATCGTCACCCGGTTGGTTTGCGTGCCGAAGCCTGCGCCGGGCTCGGTCATATCGTTCAGCACGATCCAGTCCAGGTTCTTCCTGTGCAGCTTGTCCTTCGCGTGAGCTTCGCCCTGATCGGTTTCGAGGGCAAAGCCGACCAGGACCTGGCCGGCGCGTTTCCGAGCACCCAGCGAGGCGAGGATGTCCGTCGTCCGCTTGAATACGAGGGTGAGGTCCCCATCCTGCTTCTTTACTTTGGTCTCTGAGCGTTCTGCCGGTGTGTAATCGGCCACGGCGGCGGCCATAATGACGATGTCGGCATCGGCATAGGTGAAAACGGCTTCAGCCATTTCCGCGGCAGATTCAGTGAAGTGGGTGGTGACGCCGGCAGGTGGGGTAAGCGACGTCGGGCCGCTGATGAGCGTGACCTCGGCGCCGGCGGCGGCCGCGGCGGCGGCGAGGGCATACCCCATCGTCCCGGTCGAACGGTTGCTGATGAAACGGACGGGGTCGATGGCTTCGCGGGTCGGCCCGGCGGTAACGAGGACGCGGCGTCCGACAAGCGCGGGATTGGGCGAGGCGCCAAACGCCAGCACGACGCGCTCCAGGATATGCTCGGGTTCCGGCAGCCGGCCCTGCCCGATCAACCCACTGGCCAGAGGGCCATGTTCGGGCGGCATGATCTGGTATCCGTAGGAAGCCAGCGTGGCCAGGTTGGCGCGGGTGGCCGGGTGAAGAAACATGTCGTGGTCCATCGCCGGGCACACGAGAATCGGGCAGCGCGCGGAGAGCGCGGTGGCCGTCAGCATGGAGTCGCACCGTCCGTGCGCCAGTTTGGCGAGCGTATCGGCGGTGGCGGGGGCGATGATGAAGAGGTCCGCCCACAGCCCAAGCTCGACGTGGCGTGTCCACCCCATGGCCGGCGTATCGGGGAAGATCTCGATCGGGACATCGCGGCCCGAGAGTGTGCCGAGGGTCAGCGGCGAGATAAACCGGGTGGCGCCGGGCGTCATGATGGGCTGAACGTCCGCGCCCGATGTTTTGAGCAGACGCAGCAACTCCGCGGCTTTGTAGGCGGCGATGCTGCCGCAGACGCCGAGCAGGAGCTTGCGACCGGTAAGAGGGAGCGGCAGGCTCATAGCCGGCGGCCTGAAAGAGAGGGGTGTACGCTCAGAGCGTTTCTTCCTCGTTCGGATTACGGAAGTAGATCTCGCGATTCATCATTTCGTTGATCGCGACTTCCGGCGGCTTCGCGCGCTTCTCGTAGTCGACCGAAGTACGCACCTGCTCTTCCGTCATGCGCGTATCTTCGATCTCACTGCCAAAGCCTTCGAAGTAGGAAAGCTTCTCGTCCAACTCGGCTTTGCCTTTCGCTGATATCTGACGGGCGCGTTTGGCGAGGATGGCGACGGTTTCGAAGAGACTGCCGGTTTCGCCGGTCAAAACGCTAACGTCGATAGTGCGGATAGCCATGGCTACAGAGGTAGGAAGAATGGATCGATAGGGGCGATTCGGTATCGCGTACACAAAAACGGGAGCCGGCGCTTCAGGGATCAGATGCCTGTCGTCGCGTGATTGCGTTCCGCGAGAAACTCCCGGATAAGTTCCAATGTTTCCTCGACGGCCGTCTCGAGGTCGTCGTTGAGTACGATGTGATCGCAGAGCGGGGCATACTCCATCTCCATGGTGGCGCGGTCCAGTCGAACTTTCAGCCGCTCCGGGGACTCGGTTCCGCGGTTGGATAGGCGTTCGGCGAGGGAATTGAGGGAAGGCGGGCGGATGAAGAGGACGAGCGCCTCATCGCCGAGCAGTTCCTTGACCCGCATGGCGCCTCGTACGTCGAGGTCCAGCAGCGCCGTTCCGACACGTCCGATACGTTCTATCTCGGACAGAAGGGTGCCATAGAAGCAGCCCGGGTAGACCTCCTCATGCTCGAGGAAGTCGCCGGCGGCTACCCGTTCCATGAAGGCGTCTCGTTGGATGAAGTAGTAGTGGATGCCATCCTTCTCGTAATCACGCGGAGGTCGCGTGGTTGCGGAGACCGAAAACGTAAGCGTGGGGCATGCCGCGAGCACCCGCCGCGCAATCGTTGTCTTTCCCGCGCCGCTCGGGGCCGTGAGGGCAACGACGCCGAATCGGGGAGTCTGTGCGTTCATTCAATATTTTGAACTTGCTCTCGAATTTTTTCGAGTTCTTCTTTCATCTCGACGGCCAGGTGAGCGACGCGAGCGTCGTTGGCTTTCGAGCCGATGGTGTTTACTTCGCGGTTGATTTCCTGTACGATGAAATTCAGCTTGCGGCCTACGGGCTCATCGCTCGCCATGGCGTCGCGAAACATATGCAGGTGCGAGGCCAGCCGCACACATTCTTCCGTCACATCGAGCCGATCGGCCAGCAGGGTAATTTCCATCTCCAACCGGTCTCGATCCACGCGATCATCGCTGAACAATTCCGCGAGGCGGTCGGTCATGCGATCGCGGGCCTCGGCGATGCGTTCCGGAGCGCGGGTTTCAACTTCGCTGAGCCCCGCATCGATGGCGCGGAGACGCATTTCCAGATCATGGCGCAGGGCTTCACCCTCCTGAAACCGCATGGCGGTGAAGTTGGCGATGGCCTCGGCGGTCGCGGCGACCAGCAGATCGCGGGTAGAGTCGCCGGGCGCGAGCGTTTCTTCGACAGTACTGATAAGATCCGGGAAGTTCAAGAGATGGGCCAGAGAAACCGGCTCGTCGATGCCGGCTTCGCGGGCGATGGTGCGCAGTAAGTGCGCGTAGGCGCGCACCTGGACGAGGTCTACCTGGACGGGCATCGCCACGTCGCCGGCGGTTTCCGGTTGCACGGAGATGCTGATTCGGCCGCGGGTGATGGATTGTTTGACCTGATTCTGAATGGCCGTTTCGTACTCGGCGAGTTGGCGGGGCATACGGGCGGACATCTCGCAGTACCGACCGTTCACCGAGCGGATTTCCACGACGAGCGCCAGGGAGTCGTTCTGGGCGCGGCCTCTGCCGAACCCGGTCATACTAGCTATCATAACGTTTGGGATGACAGGTGGATGGATCCGCCGGGAGGCCTCAGGCCGTTTACAAAAGAGCCGGACCGCGCTGGCGATCCGGCTCCTGGGCGCGGCGGAGAGAGAGGGATTCGAACCCTCGGTACCCCGTTAGGAGTACACACGCTTTCCAGGCGTGCACCTTCAGCCACTCGGTCATCTCTCCGACTGGGCAGGCATTCAGGGCGTAAGCATATCGCAGTACCGAGTACAAGTTCCTGCGAACCTCGCGCCTCATACCTCCATGATTTCCTCTTCCTTTCGATGCATCAGTTTATCGATGCCTTCGATGTGGCGATCCGTCATGGCCTGCAGTCGCTCTTCCGCTTCGTAGCGCATGTCTTCGGGCAGGTTTTCGGACAGCTGGATGGACTTGACTTCGTCCTTAGCGTGCCGGCGGATATTGCGGATGACGATTCGTGCATCTTCTCCGCGGACGCGTGCAGCCTTTGCCAGATCTTTTCGGCGCTCCTCGGAGAGCGGGGGCACCGGAACGCGAATCAGCATGCCGTCATTGGAGGGCGTTACGCCGATATTGGCGGCTGAAATGGCTTTTTCGATATCCCCCAGCGAGGATTTATCCCACGGCTGGATCACGAGAAGGTCCGGCTGGGGCGCAGCGACGTTGGCCATTTGGTTCAGTGGTGTGCTCGATCCGTAGTAGTTCACCCGGATGTTTTCGAGCATGGCCGGCGTGGCGCGGCCGGCGCGAATGCTGCTGAGTTCGTGACGCAAGTGCTCGATCGCGCGATTCATCTTGTCTTCGGCGTCGTCGAGCACCATGGTGATCATCTCGTCAAGCATCGTACAACCTGTCAGTCAAGGTTCGGGGGTTAAGCGTTGAGTCCTGCCGTGCGTGGAGCCATCGTGGGGGGCTGTGTTTCACCCCAGTACACGAGGGTGCCGATCTGCTCGCCCTGGATGACGCGCAGCAGGTTGCCAGGGTCGTCCATATTAAACACGATGATGGGCAGGCGGCTTTCCTTGCACAGCGTAAAGGCCGTCATATCCATAACGCGCAACTCCCGCTTGATCACTTCGCTCCCATGGATCCGGATAAAACGCTCGGCGGAAAGATCCTTTTCGGGGTCGGCCGTAAAGATGCCATCGACGCGGGTGCCTTTGAGGATGACATGAGCGTCGATTTCAAGGGCGCGAAGGGAGGCGGCGGTATCGGTCGTAAAATACGGATTCCCGGTGCCGGCGCCAAAGATAACGACGCGTCCTTTTTCGAGGTGGCGGATGGCGCGTCGCCGGATGAACGGTTCGGCGATCTCGTCCATATGGATACTGGACTGGAGGCGGGTTTTGAGGCCGGCCTGCTCCAGGGCGTCCTGGAGGGCCATCGCATTGATCATGGTAGCGAGCATGCCCATGTAGTCCGCATGGGCACGTTTCATCCCCTTATTCGCCTCGATCCCTCGGAATATATTGCCCCCGCCGATGACGATGGCGACTTCGGCGCCGAGGTTCTGGGCGTCCCGAACAGCGCGGGCGTAGCCGTTGAGTACCTCTTCGTCGATCCCGAACTCCCTGTTTCCAAGCAGCGCTTCGCCGCTTAATTTGAGCAGAACACGTTTATAGTGGGGAGCGTCGCGTTTGGGCTGATCCTCAGGCATAGTATAGAGACGCGGGGTGCATCGGTGAACGAACAATGAAACGATCCTTCCTGGCGCGCGATCGACGGGATCCAGCGAGGGGCGCCAGCACGAAGAGGCGTGGAACGCGGCAGGCGCTCAGGGGGGGCCGGGCGGAGGGGATGGGTGGATGAATCCGGCCGGCCTTGCCATCCCGGAGCACTCCGGGGGTATCATGAAACGCACTACTGAAATGCCCTGGCCGGCGCATGCCAGGGCGTTCGTACGAACAGGTCAATCTCCCAGCGCGAAGCGATGGAAGCCGCGAACATCCACCTGCGCTTTGCGGAGCATTTCTTTGACCGAGACCGAGGAGTCCTTGACAAAAGGCTGCTCGATCAACACGTTGTCTTTATAAAAGCGCTGCAGCTTACCCTGGGCGATTTTATCCAGCATGGCTTCCGCCTTGCCTTCGGCCTGCGCGGCTTCGCGGGCGATCTCCATTTCCTTCTGCTTGATGTCCGCCGGCACTTCGTCCGGCGTCGTGGCGATCGGATTCAGTGCGGCCACTTGCATGGCGACATCGCGGCCGGCTTCGGCCGTGTTGCCCTCACCGGTCATTTCGACCAGTACACCAAGGCGAGCGCCCGGGTGTACGTAGGGGACGATGACTCCGCCTGTGGAGGAGGCCACTTTGAAGCGACGGATATCCACCTTTTCGCCGACCTTCCCGGTGAGCGCGAGCGCGGCGGAGCCCACCGTTTCAGCGCTACCGAAGGGGAGCGCGAGCAGGGCGTCTCCGTCGGCCGGGTTGCTGGCGAGGACGATGCCGGCAACAGCCTCGGCGAACGTCTTGAAGTCGTCGCTTCGGGCCACAAAATCCGTCTCGCAGTTCACTTCGGCAATCGCACCTTTCTTGCGGTCGGCACTGACGGCCGTAACCACCAGCCCTTCCTTCGCTTCGCGGTCCGCACGATTGGCGGCAACCTTCTGGCCTTTTTTACGCAGCAAGTCGATGGCGGCGTCGAAGTCGCCATTCGCCTCAGCAAGGGCCTTTTTGCAATCCATCATACCGACTCCGGTGATTTCGCGGAGCCGCATTACATCCTGGGCAGAGATCGACATGGTATCGTTTGATTTTAATCTGTACGCAATCCTTCAGAGCGGGACGGGGCGAAGCGATCACGCTTCGTCTTCCTCGCCTTCGCCCACTTCGTCGACAAAATCCTCTTCCGACTCGTCGCCCTCGTATTCCGAAGCGAGGCGTTCGTTCTCCGCTTCTTCCACGGCAGAATCGACGCCCTTCGCCCTGTAGCCCTCATTGATGGCGTCGGCGATGACCGAGGTGATGAGGTCGATCGACTTGAGTGCGTCGTCGTTGGCCGGAATTGGGAAGTCAACCAGGTCCGGGTCGCAGTTGGTATCCACGATGGCGATGATGGGGATACCCAGCTTGCGCGCCTCCTTGACCGCGATGTGTTCGCGGTTGATGTCCACCACGAACGCGGCGCCCGGGAGCTTCGGCATGTCGGCAATGCCCTTCAACACGCGCTGGAGCTTATCGAGCTCGCGCTGCTTCATGAGCCGCTCTTTCTTCTTGAGCTGTTCGACGGTCCCATCATCTTCCATCTTCTTGATGTCCTCCATCCGCCGGATGCTCTTGCGGATAGTCTGGAAGTTCGTCAGGGTGCCGCCCAGCCAGCGCTCCACCGTATAGGGGGATTTGCAGGCTTCAGCGTGCTGCCGGATGATGTCCTTGGCCTGTTTTTTCGTGCCGATGAACAGGATACGCCGGCCCATTTTCGTGAAGCGCGTCGCGGCATCAGCGGCCGCATCCAGCAACGCCTGTGTCTGCATCAGGTCGATAATGTGGATGCCGTTCCGCTCCATGAAGATGTAATTTTTCATCTTCGGATTCCACCGGCGGGTCAGGTGGCCGAAGTGCGTGCCTGCTTTTAACAGGGCTTCGATCTGGACGCGATGTCCGTTGCTTTGTGCCTGGCTCATGGTATCGGGTTGTGTTTCCGCTACACCCGTCGTGTACGTGGCCAGACCTCTTGCGAGGCCACCCGGCCGTGTATCGGGGCGTATGAGTGATAAGCGCTAAACGACACTCGTTAGCGCTTCGAGAACTGGAAGCGTTTGCGCGCTTTGGGCTGGCCGTATTTCTTGCGCTCGACCATGCGCGGATCGCGCGTGAGCAGGTCCGCGTCGCGGAGCTGCTTCTTGAGCGTTTCGTCATACTTGACGAGCGCACGGGCGATGCCCAGGCGAATCGCTTCGGCCTGGCCGGTCGGTCCGCCGCCGTTCGTGTTCACCACGACGTCGAAGTTGCCGGTCGTTCCCGTCTTGTCAAACGGGGCGAGAATCTCCTTGCGTCGCCACGAAAGGGGGAAATAATCTTCGATCGTGCGCTTGTTGATCGTGATCGTGCCGTTGCCCGAGCGCAGATACACGCGCGCTACAGACGTTTTACGCCGGCCGATCGCCGTGAATTGTACGAGTGCAGACATAATGGATTGGTTGCCGTGCTACGGTGTAAAGGTCAGGATCTCAGAACGAGATGGGCTGCGGATTCTGGGCTTCATGCGGATGCTCCGGCCCCGCATACACCTTCAGTTTCTTGATCATCTGGCGCCCCAGAGGGCCCTTCGGCAACATCCCCTTCACCGCGTTCTCAAGCGCAAACGTCGGCTTCTTCGTCCGCAATTCCTTCGGCGTACGGATCTTCACGCCGCCGGGATACCCGGTGTGGCTGAAGTATTCCTTGTCCGTTTCTTTCTTGCCGGTGAAGCGAATCTTGTCCGCATTGATGATGATGACATGGTCGCCCGTGTCAATGTGCGGGGTGTAGCTCGCTTTGTGCTTCCCGCGTAACAGGGTGGCCACATGCGACGCGAGACGACCTACGACCTCGTTCTCCGCGTCGACTACGTGCCACGCACGCACGACTTCCACCGGCCGGGCACTATAGGTCTTAAAGCTGTTGGTATCCATCGGGACCCCTCGTTCAGCGTTTCTTTAGGAAATAAAGGCAAATTGGCAGGCTAACGCCAGGTTCCAATGAGGCTAGAGCCCGCCTTGAACGGGCGTGGGCTCCCCGGGATCCCGACATTTTTATGCGAAGACTCACACGCCAGGGGTATCGCGATGTTTTCAATTCAAACAATCTTCCTCCAATCTTGACGAATCCCCCCACGGACCCGCGCATGCCGGCGATGTTTAGTAGATCCATAAACGACTGGCGCTGGCTTCGGACAACACGTATTTTGTGCACAGAGCCAACCCCCCCATGCCCGTATTCCACGCCCTCCACGCCCTCAAACGCCGCCTGCCGTTTCCTCTGGATGCCATCGACCAGGTGAACGCGCTGTATCGCCGTTGGCTAAGCCTCCGTGCGCAGGACGATTTACGACTCGTCGACCTGTGGACCTATTGTTTCATCTGGCGCTACCTCCTCATCAAGTTTGCCCGAGATCCGGAACTGAATGAAGTGGATCTGGACGTTCAATTGGGCAAGATCTACGAACAGGTTGTGGGCAAACGCCATACGATTCAAAATCTGGATGGCTATGCCAGCTGGGTCAGCGTGGTATGCCACAACCAACACATCAATTACCTGCGTGCCCACCACCCTGAAACGATCCCGTTCGCCCTCACGTTTGACACACCCCTGGATCCCCTTGAGCCCGACGTGGACGCGGTGGTGCTTTTTAAGGCGATCATCGCCGCCATAGGCCGGCTGCCGGACTACCTGGGCGCGATCGCCGAGCTGCGGGTCATCCACGAACGCTCCTATGAGGAAATCGCGTTGTTGACCGGTAAAAACGTGGTCGTGGTGCGTTCCTATGCCAACAAGGCGCTGCAGCGGCTCCGGTCCGACCCCGACTTTCTCTGGTTCTGTCGATTTAATTTCGATGAAGACATGGGACGAGAGGGTATTTCCAGGGAGCAACCCTTGTCTGATTAGACAGATGGAGGATCACTTTTTATGGACCACATGACGACCGAGCATATACTGAGCTACGGCTACCTTACCGAGGACGAACGTCGCAGCGTCGAGGCCTATGTGGCACGGCATCCGGAGCTTGCGCCGGTGCTAGCTGAGGCTCGGACCCTTTTTGATTCGATACACGCCGAGTACGAAGAAAATGCCGGGGGATTAACGGACGAAGAGCTGCTCGCCCACCTCGTTGACACTCAGCTGGGGCATCCGGGCCTGAACGACACGCGGATACGCCGCGCGCTCGACAGTTCTTCGGCGCTCCGTTCGCGGTACGACGCCCTGGCGGGCCGGCTGGATCGGTTATCTTCGGCCATGGACCCCGTCGCGCATTTTGAACAGCTCTCGGGGTATCGCCTGAAGGAGGAAGCCCCCCTCCGAATGGATCGCCCGGCACAAGCCGGCACGCGCCCTTTCGCATGGCGCCGCCTGACACTCGCGGTCGGCTGCATGGCCCTCGCGCTGCTGGCGGTCGCCATCCCCTCCGCGCGGCTTCGCGCTATCGATCGACTGGCCTATATCGAACCCGAGGAACTCGACCTGCCCGGATTTGATGCTATTCAACGCGGCGCGGCGGCGCCGACTGAACCGGCGTCTCCCGATGTCTTGTATCGCCACGCGCTCTCCTCGTTCAAACACGCCCGCAAGGCCGGCCTCGGCCTGTTTCCGCGGTATGAGGCGGCGTTATTAGACCGGGCGGAAAAGGAGCTCGAACGGGTGATCGCCGTCGAGCCCGCGACCTCATTCTTGTCTCATGAGGCTCGTTATACGCTGGCGCGGGTGTATCTGGCCGGAGACCATCGTGATGCCGCACGGGATGAACTGGCCGAGGTGGCGGCCGGTGAGAGTCACCGCGCGGCCGCCGCACGTGAGTTGCTTACACGCATCGCAGCCCGACGGTGACACGCTCGCACGGGTGTTCGACACGGCAGGCCAATCCTCCACCAACACTATCCAAATCGATGCGAACGGCTCTCTGGTCCCTGCTTCTTTGTTCGCTTGCTCTGCCCGTGGCCGGGCAAACGGCGTCCTTTATCCTGGGCGCGGATGTGAGTTTTTTGGAGGAGGTGGAAGCCGGCGACGGCGTGTTTACCGTAGACGCCCTGCCGGCGGATCCGCTGGACATCCTCGCTTCGAACGGATTTGGCGCCATTCGCCTCCGCGTCTGGCACACACCGCCGGATGGCCGCAATACGCTTGAAGAGACGCTGGCGACGGCCGCCCGTGCCCGCGAGGCAGGCCTGGATCTCTTACTCGATCTTCATTATTCGGACACATGGGCCGACCCCGGCAAACAGTTCGTCCCCACCGCCTGGGCCGGGCAGTCCTTCGATGCGCTCCGCGACAGCGTACGAGCCTACACATTCTCCGTCGTTGACGCCCTCGCCAGACAGAATACCCTGCCGGACATCGTCCAGCTGGGCAACGAAATCATTTGCGGGATGCTCTGGGATGCCGGACGCGTGTGTAATGCGTTTAATACAGGCACCCAGTGGGAGCAACTCGCCAGCCTGTTATCCGCCGCTCGGGAGGGCGCGTTGGAGGCCGTGCCGGCTGGAGATTCGTTGCGCATCATGATCCACATAGACCGAGGGGCGGACAACGCTGGCAGCCGCTGGTTCTTCGATCAGCTGATGGCGGAGGACATCGCGTTTGACCTCATCGGTCTGTCCTATTACCCCTGGTGGCATGGATCGCTCGATGATCTCTCTCGCAACCTGACCGACCTCGCCGGCCGCTACGGCAAGGATATCGTCGTCGTCGAGACGGGGTACCCGTGGACCCTGGCATGGAACGATACCGTCAACAACCTGGTGGGCGACCCGACTCAGTTGTTGCCCGGCTACCCCGCCACCGTCGCCGGTCAGGAGGCTTTTTTTCGCGAACTGCACCGTCGGGTGAAGGCGACGCCGGCCAACCGCGGGATAGGGGTATTCCTGTGGGAGCCGCTTGCCATAAGTGGGCCCTCGTTTGGCTCGGTGATGGAAAACCTTGCATTATTCAACTTCGCCGGGGAAGTGCTTGCGTCGATGCGTGCATTCGCGCCGGAGTCGACCACCGGCGTAACTTCCGAGTCAGAACCGGTAGCCGGTGCAATTGACGTGTATCCCACGCCTTTCCATACGACGGTAGAGATTGTTTATGAGGGGAAGAATGCACGAGGGACCCTCCAGCCGATGCATGCGCACATCCTGGATAGCCTGGGGCGAAGCGTGGTTTCGTTGGGCCCGGGTCGATCGTCCGGGGACGGGGTGAGGTGGCAGTGGGATGGGCAGGATGGCGCGGGACGTCGTATGCCGGCCGGTCTGTACTTCTGTGCGATCGAAGCACCCGAAGGAAGCGTGTTTGCGCGTATCGTTCGGCAATGACGCCGGCGATGACGATCAGGCGTAGGTATTCAGCATCACCGGCATGATCAGCATGAGCAGATCTTCGCCTTCGCGTTGTTCGAGGGGGGTGACGATGCCGGCGCGATTGGGTGTACTCAACTCAAAAACGATGTCGTCCGCGGCGATGTGTCCGAGCACGTCGGTCAGGTAGATGGCATTAAAGCCGATCACCATCGGATCGCCACTATATTCGCATAAGACCGTTTCGCGCGCTTCGCTGGAGCGTTCGATGTCTTCGGCCGAGATCTCCAGGCGGTTCGCATCGAGTGAGAGCCGGATCTGGTTCGTCATGCTGGACGAATAGAGGCCGACGCGTTTGACGGCGGCGAGCATCGCATCGCGGTTGATGACGAGGCGGCGGTCGTTTTCTATCGGGATGACCGCCTCGTAGTTCGGGTAGTTTTCGTCGACGAGCCGAGTGAGCACTTGTCCGGTGCCCAGGTCGAACGCGGCATAACTGTCGTCCACGGCAATCGTGCAGGCTTCGTCGCCGACTACGCGGGCGGCGAGGGCCAGGGCTTTTTCGGGGACGATAAAGTTTTTAGGTTGCTCGCTGGTGACATCGTCCATCGTGAGGCGGACGAGGCGGTGGCCATCGGTGGACACCATGCGGCTGTTTTCCGGTTTGACCTGGAAGTAGATGCCCATCATGGCCGGCCGCAGGGCGTCCTTGCTGACGGCGAAGCTGGCGATCTGGATGGCGCGTCGAAGGACCGCGCCGGCGAGTTCGATGGTGTGTTTGTGGGAGATCTCCGGCAGGGCCGGGTAATCGGCGCCATCGAATCCGACCATTTTATAGACGCCCTGATCCGTCTTTAATGTAATGTGGAATTCCTCGTCGGCGGTAAAGGAAATGGGCAGCGAGGGGAGGGCGCGGAGCGTATCGAGCAGGCGCTTGGCCGGCACGGCGATGCGGCTACGACCGGGAAACGCGGCGTCGAAATGCACCGGAAGCGACTGGACGATCGAGATCTCGAGGTCTGTTGCGGTCAGCTTCAGCCGACCTTCTTCCTGTGTAAACAGGATACATTCCAGCACGGGCAGCGTGCTCTTCGTCGGGACAGCGCCGCCCACGGTGGTGAGCGCTTTCAACAGGTCGGCACTCGATGCGGTGAACTTCATGATCCGGGTAGCTAATGAAGGGACGGAATTCGATGTCAAATCTACGCGCTGGAGAGGGGCTTGTCCATCCCCGGGAATCGCGAACCGGGGGTAAGGCTATATAAATAGCGCCAGGGATATAGCGGTGTGCACGGCAACGATCCGGGATCGAGAAGGTTTCGAGCCGGGATCGTTGCGTGGGTTATCGGCTACGCACGTCGAGCCGTTGCCGGATTTCGTTCATAATGCCGGCGAACTTCGGGTTGGTATCGATCTGGTTCTCGACACTCTGATTCGCATGAATCACCGTCGAATGATCTCGCCCACCGAAATACAGGCCGATGGTCTTGAGGGAGTGCTGGGTCAATTCCTTGCTGAAGTACATGGCGACCTGGCGGGCCTGGACGACTTCGCGTTTCCGAGTTTTGCCGCGCACGAGGTCTTCCGTGATCTCGAAGTACTCGCAGCAGATACGCTGGATTTCATCGATCGTCAGGTTGATGCGCGTGTCTTTGATGAGGTCTTTCAGCATCTCGCGCGCGAGGGGCAGGTCGATCTCACGGTTATGCAGGGTGGCATGCGCCAGGAGGCGGATGAGCGCCCCTTCCAGTTCGCGTATGTTGCTTTTAACATGGTGCGCGACGAACTCGACCACGTCGCGGGCGACCTGGATGCCGTCGTCTTCGGCGCGTCGTTGCAGGATGGCGATGCGTGTTTCGAACTCGGGCGGCTGGACGTCCGCCGTGAGGCCCCACTGGAAGCGGGAGAGCAAGCGCTCCTCAATGCCCGGGATATCGCGGGGTGGGCGATCGGCGGACAGGATGATCTGCTTGCCGGACTGGTGCAGGGTGTTGAATATGTGGAAGAACTCTTCCTGCGTTTTCTCTTTTCCGCCGAAGAACTGCACGTCGTCCACGATGAGCAGGTCGATCTGGCGGTAAAAAAGGGAGAACTCGCTCACCCGGTTGTTCTGGATGGCCTGGACGAATTCGTTCGTAAACCGTTCGCTGGAGATGTAGAGGACCGAGCGGGCGTTGTGGTTCGCGAGGGCATAGTTTCCGATGGCCTGGATCAGATGCGTCTTTCCAAGCCCGACGCCTCCGTAGATCATGAACGGGTTGAAGCTCGTGGCGCCCGGCTGCTGGCCGATCGCGAGCGAGGCGCTGCGGGCCAGGCGGTTGCAGTCGCCTTCGATGAACCGCTCAAAGGTGTACGAGGGGTTGAGGTTACTCTCGACCGGCGCCGGCTTGATGCCCGGGATGATAAAGGGGTTGGAGAACGGGCCAGGTTTAGCGGGCGGGGGCGGGCTGAACCGCGGGCCTGCCGTTTGCCCGTTCGTGACGCCGGCCGTGTCAAACGACGGATGCGGAGCGGTGGGCGAGGACCGGCTGGGGGGGCGGTTCGGCGACACAGGCGCGGGTTCGGCGTCCGCCTGCCGCGCGGCTACCTGCATCGACGAGCCTTCGTGCCCCGTCTCGGCATCTTCCTTTTCGATCACGACATTGTAGATCAGGCGGCCCTGCGGCCCTACGACCTTGACTATCGTTCTGCGAAGGAGCGCATAGTAGTGCTCTTCGAGCCACTCATAATAAAATCGGCTCGGAAGCTGGATAGTTAGCTTCCGTTGGCCATCTTCCTCCAGGAGGCTCAGTGCCTTGAGCGGCTCGAACCAGGTTTTGAAGCTCTGCCGGCTGACGTTGTCTCGTATGATATCGAGACACGTTTGCCAGACTTGATTGGCCGATAGTTCCATACGCGTGGACTGGCAGTATCAAAGCGTACCGGCGTATACACGAGCGAGCGCGTACGACCGGTTTCATGGGTGGATGATGCTTTTCCCGGATAGGCCAGATACCTCAAGACGGCGAAGCCGACACAAGGACAACAGATGGAATGCGTCCGCCGCAAGGACGTGCGGCATAGATATGCACTACTTATTCACACAGGCCCGGACACAACCCTGCGCCACGGTACGACTGGTTCGCCCAAATTCTGTACTTGTTGACAAGTTATCAACAAGGGCACATGCGCCACCAGGCGCAAAAATCACAGATACATTCGCCGGGTGTGTCATTTAGTATACACACGCAGGCACGAAGCTACCCTCCGCCCATAATGGTGATGGCGTTGGCGCGCCCTCATTCATCCGGGTGTACACATGTTGTGCACAGAGCGGCCTAACGTCGTAGGGCATCGGGTCAAAACCGGGCGTGCTGCAGTGTGTCGCCGGTTAGGGTACCCGATGCAGGCGTGCACAGGTTCGCGCTTGACCGTCGATACATGCTGCGGATGTATGCTCGGTATCGCCTGCGCGGGGCCTGTGAGTGGCGTCGTGAGGCAGGGCCTCGGTATAGTGCCGTAACTAAAAGCGTGGTTAGTAACGGAGCTGGAATCGTGTGACAAAATCGTGTGACAGAATCGTGTGCGTAGGCACGTCGATGCATTCCCCTACCTGGGATTTTATGGTAACCATAATGGCCGGTAACGTCAAGCAAGTGGTCCTGGTTTTTTGGCTTCAAGCGGTAACGAAGTTGCAAACCGCTAGATGGCATTTTTAGAAAGTTCACGGGCTTTTTGGGCGAAATATGGAAACCTTCTGTAGGGGTAGGGATTAAAGCCAAGCTGTATCAGTGCCACAGCGTCCCGTGTGTTTGTACGGCGTCAACCGTGCCGGTGACAGGGTGCCGGTGACAGCGTGCCGGTGACAGGGGTACAATACAGGTAGTGCCTCTTGTAACCCGACGTACTGAAAGGGGTCAGCGTCATGGTTCGAATTGATCTCAAGCCGTTAAAAAGCGGCCCGCACGAGTTCGACAGGGAGCCTGAGCCGGAATCGCTCGGGCTGGATCCTGCCGTCTTTAGCGACATTCGGCTCCATGTGCGCCTTGATGTGCAGCCCGAGAACGTGTTTGTGCGTCTGACGGCCAGCGGGGTGGCGACACTGATCTGCGACCGGACCCTCGTTCCCTATGACGAACCGGTGGCGGGTGATTTTGCGATGCTCTATGTTTTGGGCAGCGGGACCGAGCCGCGGGATGAATCGTTGGACGACGTGATCGAACTCGCTCCTGAAGAGGAGGAGATCGACCTTACGGAAGCCGTCCGGGATACGTTGCTGCTGGCGTTGCCGCATCGCCGTGTGGCGCCAGGTGCGGATGCGTTGGAGTTACCGCTGCAATATGGCGCGCCGGCCGATGATGAGGTGGTGGATCCCCGCTGGGATGCGCTCCGTAATCTTCGGACCGATGACGGCGCCTTGTGAAGCGGTTCGCCGGATCGATCTGGCGGCCGTCGTACTATGTTTACCCTGTTGATCCCGGTAAATGAGGAATACCTACCATGGCCAATCCAAAACGAAAACACTCGAAAGCCCGCTCGCGTTCGCGCCGCGCGGTCTATTACAACAGTCTTGTGAAGCCACAGATGGCCGAATGCACCAACTGCGGCAATACCAAGGTACGCCATCGTGCGTGCCCGAGCTGTGGTTACTACCGCGGCCGCAAGATCGTCGAAGGCGTCGAAGCGGCGTGACCTCCCGTCCCTGGAGTCCTGGTCTTTTTGCGCTTTTTGCAGCGAACCAGTATTCTTAAGGCCTTCCCGTCACGGCGTGCAGGCATGAATCGGTGCCCTGTGCGGTTTAGCTAGATAATCGGACATTACATGGCTATTCGAGTTGCAGTGGATGCGATGGGGGGAGATCATGCCCCATCCGTGGTTGTTCGAGGGGTCGTGCAAGCATTGCAACGGGCCGAGGGCCAGTTGGAGATTCTGCTGGTTGGCCCGGAAGCCATCGTAGCCGAGGAGATGCAACGCTGCGGAAATTGTGAGGGGCTGCCGATCAGGATCGTAGACGCACCGGAGGTAATCGGGATGGGCGAGCAGCCGGCATCGGCTGTGAAGAACAAGCCGAAGTCGTCGATCCATATCGGGCTCAAGGCCCAGAAAGAGGGGCTGGCGGATGCGTTCATCAGTGCCGGCAATACGGGGGCGGTCATGGCCGCATCCTTGTTTATCCTGGGGCGGCTTCCCAACGTGGCGCGCCCCACATTGCTCGGGTTTATCCCTACCACCAAAGGGAAACACACGATTAGCGTCGACATGGGGACGAACGTCGACTGCAAGCCCGAGCACCTCGTCCAGTTCGCGCAGATGGGTTCCATCTTTGTCGAGCAGGTACTGCAACGCCCCCGCCCCACCGTCGCCCTGATGAACATCGGCGAGGAGCCGGGCAAAGGCAACGAGCAGGCCAAAGCCGCCTACGAGCTGCTCAAAGTGGATGGGTCGATCAATTTCATCGGCAACATCGAGGGGCGGGACCTGCTCAATTATGCGGCCGACGTCGTTGTATTCGATGGCTTTGTCGGCAACATCGTGCTGAAGTTTGGTGAGAGCTGCATGACGACCGTGTTATCCACCATGGTCGCTGAAGAGATGGAACGTCTTCAATTTTCGCCGGAGCAGCGCCAACTCGTCAAGACGCTACTGGGCAGTATCCAGAAGCGATTCAACTACGAGGAATACGGCGGCGCGCCCCTGTTGGGCATTGCCGGCAATGTGTTGATCGGACACGGCAGCTCTACCCCACGCGCCATCGAGCAGCTGATCGTGACCGCTTCTCGTATCGTCAATCAACATCTGTCCGATCGGCTCTCCGAGAACTTCAGCGACTGACTCGATCTCTGTTATCCTATTTCGTTAGCCGTGTTGTCCATGTTTAAGGCTGCTATTACCGCCGTCGGTCATTACCTCCCCTCGTATCGGTTGACCAACGCCGAACTGGAACGTATGGTAGATACTACCGACGAGTGGATCGTGTCGCGGACGGGTATCCGTGAACGGCGCATCCTGAAGGAAGAAGGTAAGGCCACCGCGTTTATGGCTTCGGAGGCGGCGCGTGAGGCGCTGCGGAAACGCGGGATCACGGCCGACGAAGTCGAACTCATCATCGTCGCGACCGTCACTCCGGACATGGTGTTTCCGGCGACGGCCTGTCTCGTCCAGGCGCAAATCGGAGCATCGAAGGCCTGGGGTTTCGACCTTTCAGCGGCGTGCAGCGGATTTTTGTTCGCCCTGTCCGCCGGCGCATCCTTTATCACGTCCGGCAAGCATAAAAAGGTGCTGGTGATCGGCGCGGACAAAATGTCCAGCATCGTCGATTATACCGACCGCACCACCTGTGTCCTGTTCGGCGACGGCGCCGGCGCGGTACTGCTCGAAGCCGATACCGAGGGGTATGGCGTCCTGGACACGATCGAGTACATGGATGGCTCGAACTCGTCGGCCCTGTGTATGGTTGCCGGCGGTAGCCTCCACCCCGCCTCCCACCAGACCGTCGACGCCCGGCAACACTACGCCTACCAGGATGGCAAGACGGTGTTTAAATATGCCGTGACGGGGATGGCCGATGTAGCCGAAGAGATCATGAAACGTAATGAACTCACCGGCGACGAAGTCCGCTTCCTGGTCCCCCACCAGGCCAACCAGCGCATCATCGACGCCACGGCGCGGCGTATGGGCGTGGACAATGAGAAGGTGATGCTCAACATCGAGCGGTACGGCAATACGACCGCCGCCACGATTCCACTGTGCCTGTACGACTGGGAGGCCGACCTCAAGAAGGGTGACAACATCATCCTGACCGCCTTTGGGGGCGGCTTCACCTGGGGCGCCGCGTACGTTCGATGGGCCTACGATGGGGCGACCGTTCGCGCCGAGGCCAGCGCCGCCGCGGGCGCCAACGCTTAACTCGATCCGATCATGTCGTTCGACTTCAAGGGCAAGAACATTCTCGTTACGGGCGGTACGCGCGGCATCGGCCGGGCGATGGCAGGAGCCTTCGCCGCCGCCGGCGCTCGGGTCGCGTTCACTTTTCGCTCTTCCGCCGAACAGGCTGAATCCTTCCGCGCCGAGCTCGAACAAAACGGCGGGCAGGCCCTTGCCTTCCAGGTCGACGCCGCCTCCTTCGACGACGCCCAGAAAACGGTCGATGCCGTCGTTTCGGCGTGGGGATCCATCGACGTGCTCGTCAACAACGCCGGCATCACACGCGACGGGTTGATGATCCGCATGAGCGAATCGGACTGGGATGCCGTGATCGACACGAACCTGAAGAGCGTGTTTAATTACGCCAAAGCGGCCTACCGGCCCATGATGAAGCAGCGCTCCGGTAAGATCATCAACATTTCTTCGGTGGTCGGCGTTACAGGAAATGCCGGACAGGCCAACTACGCGGCCTCAAAAGCCGGCATCATCGGGTTCTCGAAAAGCCTGGCCAAGGAACTCGGCAAACGCGGCGTCACGGTCAATGTGGTGGCCCCCGGCTATGTGGATACCGATATGACGGCCGAACTATCGGAAAAAGCACGCGAGGAGCTCACTAACCAGATCCCCCTGGGGCGCACCGCGCGCCCGGAAGAAATCGCAGACGCCGTTCTCTTTCTGGCTTCTCCTCAGGCCGACTATATTACCGGACAGGTCCTCCTCGTCGATGGCGGGCTGGCGATGTGAACGGTCCTGCCCTATACTGTCCCCTGATTTTCTACTATCTTACCGAGTCTGGTCGGTGCGCGTTCGACGCCTACCGGGCTTCTCCATTCGCGTATTTCGAACGACCGCCCGTCTGAAACGACAGTAAGACGCTTGTATCGTGTACCCTCCGGCGACCTGAGGGGAATAGTTTGATGACATATGGTTTCTGAAGAATCGGATAAACCCGCGTTTACCCAGGTAATCGACCTGACGTCCAGGGCTCAGCAGAACGCCCGTGAGGAACGCACTGTCGCCACCCTGCAAGAACCCGACCCGGCACTGCCTCGTGCCACCATCGATACGCTGTCCGACACGATCCGACGCGCCGTGATCTCCGCCGGCTGGAACAGCCTGATGCCGGTGCAGGAGTTGTCGATACCGTACCTCGTCGCCGGCCGCGACATGATCGTCCAATCCCGAACAGGCAGCGGCAAGACGGGCGCCTTCCTCCTTCCGTTGTTCGAGCGCCTCGATTCCCGCTCGGCCACGACGCAGGCCCTACTCCTCTGCCCGACGCGCGAGCTCGCCCGCCAGATCCATGAGGAGTTCGAGGCCATGCAGCGCGCCTTCGTCGATGACGAATACCGGCTCGAATCGGCCCTGGTCTACGGCGGCGTCAAGTACAAATCCCAGAACACGTCGCTTAAAGGCGGCGCCCAGGTGGTCATTGGTACGCCCGGTCGTATCCTCGACCACCTCGAGCGCCGCACGTTTACGCTGGACGATCTCAAGGTGCTCGTGCTCGATGAGGCGGACGAAATGCTTTCGATGGGGTTTTACCCCGCGATGAAGCAACTGCGTCGCTACCTGCCGGCCAGCCGTAATTCGTACATGTTCAGCGCGACGATGCCGCCCAAAGTGCGGTCGCTGGCCCAGGACTTTCTGCGCGACCCCGGCTTCCTCTCGTTGAGTTCTGGACAGATCGGCGTAGACAGCATCGAACATCGGTATTATGTGGCCAGCCCGATGGAAAAAGACCGCGTGTTGGTCCGCATCATCGAGATGGAAAACCCGGATTCGGCCATCATCTTCGCCAATACGAAACGCGACGTGGAGTACCTCGCCAAGTTCTTGCGCAACTTCGGGTACGACGCAAGTGAGATTTCAGGGGATCTGGACCAGCGCGCTCGCGAGAAGGTGATGGATCGGATCCGAAAAGGCGATCTGCGTTATCTGGTCGCCACGGATGTGGCGGCGCGCGGCATCGATATCTCCGATCTGAGCCACGTCTTTATGTACGACGTGCCGCAGGACCCCGAGTACTATATCCATCGGTCGGGCCGGACCGCTCGCGCCGGCAAGACGGGCACCGCGATCGTCGTGACGACGGCGACGGAGAAAAACGGCCTGCTCCGCATCACCAAAAAATATGGGGTGGATACGCAGCAGCACGAGGTGCCGAGCTCCGAGGACGTGGAGGTCCGCGTGGCCGAGCGCATGACGATTGTACTCGAAGAGCGGATGCGCGAGAAGACCGACTATGCGCGGGAGCACCTGGGTTATTTCGTCCCGCTGGTCGAGCGGCTTTCGGCGGAAAAGCCGACGCTGCTCAGCATCCTGGTGGACGACGTGTACCTGGCGCACTCGCTCGGCCGGCTCGCCGAGCCCGAAGAGATTCCTGAGGACGCGCGTGGATCCAACGAAGAACTCATGGAGGATCGGCTCGAAGCACACCTCAAGGGTAAATCCAACCTGACCCGCGTCCGCGGCGAGCGGTTTGTCCCGCTTGTTCAGCAGTTGGTGGCGGAGGAGCCGGAATTGCTGGCGATGCTGGTTGACGAGCTAGATTTGGAGCAGGGCGCGTTTGTCTACCGCGAGCCGCCGCCTCCCGAGCCGCGTCGCGACCGCGAAGAGGAGGAACGCCTCGCCAGCCGGCGGCCGCCTCGGTCCGGCAGTGGACGCCCGGGGGGCCGTTCGGGTGGCGGTGGGCGTCGACGGTGATACGTGAAGGGTTAAGGTTCTTGGTTCGAGGTTTAAAGGGATCTCCGTTGAGCGTTATACCTCAAAACCTTAACCCTCATTCTGCCCACGCCGGCGTGCCGAACCAGTCGTGCATCTCCTGCTCGAAGGGGGCGATGATGCTGTCCGGCTCCGGCCATTCGCCGCGGTCCCCGGTCTCTGCGATCCAGGTGTCGAGCGCGCCGCGCAGCCGGGATAACGCGGCCTGGTGTTCGGGGTGGGTGGACGTCGCGAGGTTACCGATCTCATGCGGGTCCGCCTCGGTGTCGAACAGCTGCTCGTAGGGAAGGGGTTTCATGAGATCGAGCGCGGGGCCGGTGAGCGTGCCGGCAGCGAGCATCTCCCGCATGATGGGCTGGATGATGAAGCACTTCTCCTTGTAGCGGTTCAGCGACGCGAAGCCCATCTCGGGCATGTAGTTGCGGATGTAGTGGTAGCGGGACTCGCGGACCGAGCGCATGCGGTTGAGCGTTTCGTCGACCCGGTCGCGGGCGCTGAAGGCATAGGTGCGGGGAGGGTCCGGCCGATCGCCCAGGAACACCCGGCTCTGCATGTTCATCGGTCGCTCGATGCCGGCCATCCAGAGCGTCGTCGCCGTGAGGTCCAGCACGCTGATCACATCGTCGATGACGCCGCCAGGGGTGTATTGGGGCGGAGGAGCAAGCGCCGGCGGATAATAGACGATCATCGGGACGTGGATGCCGGTATCGTACAGCCAGTGGATGCCGCGGGGCTCCATCCGGCCGTTGTCGCCAAAAAATACAATGATGGTGTTATCGGCCAGCCCTTCCTGGCGGAGCCGGTCCAGGATCCACCCGATCCGCACGTCCATCCCCGATACCGAGTTCAGATACCGCGCCCATTCCTCCCGGACAACCGGGTGATCCGGGTAATACGGTGGCGGCGTGACGTTCTCCGGTGTGGCTATGCGGGGGTGTTGATCTTCCCCATACCATTTCACCCGCTCGTGCTTGTAGGATTGCCGGTCGTAGATATCGTATTCGCTCTCCGGCATGTTGATCTGCGCGAAGAAGGGCTCGTTGGCCTTGAGGTCGTTCCATTCGTTCGACTGGTAGATCGGCCCCTCGTTCACGAAGTTGAGGTCCAGCTTGGCTGTTCCCACCTCCAGCGAATCGATATACTTGATGTTGGCCGTGAAGTAGCCGGCGTCCTGGAGGCGGTGGGTGAGTGGGCGGACACCCTCGGGCAGACGATAGTCGTCCGTTCGATGCGACCGCATGTTGTGCGTGTCGGTGGTTGTCTGATACATCCCCGTCATAAACGCCGAGCGGCTCGGGGCGCACACAGGCGAGGTCGAGAAAACCCGTGTGTAGCGGATTCCGAGGCGGGCGAGGGAGTCCAGGTGGGGCGTGTGAACCTGTCGAGCGCCGTAGATGCCCAGGTCCAACTTCATGTTCTCGCCGACGAGCCACAGGATATTAGGCCGGACTGAGGCGGATTGCGATTCCACATCCGCCTCTGACTCGGGCGCGGGGGATTCGCAGCCGAGGAGCGCGAGCAGCAGCCCGTAGCAGGCGAGGCGTGACGTCATGGGGGGGTTTCCTGGGGGTTAACGAAGGACGGCGGCAACCATGTCGTCGATGCGGGTGAACTTTACACGCGGCCGGCCCAGTGCTTCGCCGGCCGCCGTCTCCAGAGCGTCGAGCTTGAGCCAGTCGGCGTACGTGAAAACCTCCGACTGCCGGCTTCGGACAAAGGCCTCAGCCTCCGCGGCTGTGGAGTGGGCGGGATGAAGATGTTCGCCGCGCGCGGCATCCTCCATCATCCGATCCACGGTATCGACGGCGCAGGCTTTGTTGGTGCCGATGACGCCGCTGGGGCCGCGTTTTATCCATCCAGCCACGTATTCGCCCGTCACGGGCTGGCCGGAAGTTGGATCGACGACGCGACTGTTGGTATTGTTGATGAGGCCGGCGCGTGCGTTGAACGGGATCCCCGGTAGGGGGACGCCAAGGTAACCGACGGAGCGGAAGATGAGCCCGACGGGCATTTCTTCAATGACGCCGGTGCCCACCGGGCGGACACCTCCGCGGCCGTCGTCTGACAGCGAGTTTTTCTCCAACCGGAGGGCGCGTACGGTTCCGTGTTCATCGCCTACGATTTCGGTGGGGGATACCAGAAAGCGGATGATGAGTTTTTTGGCTCGGGTGAGGGGGCGCTCGACGGCCATTTCCTGGAGGATTTCGATCTTCCGGTCGATGGCCCGGTCCGGATTTCGTTCCAGCATGGCCTGGCTGAGTGGGTCGAGGGCGACTTCTGCCGGGAGGGTGATTGCGTCGGCGTCTTCCATTTCGCCGAGTTCCTTGATTTCCGGGTTGGTGAACGCGGCCTGGGCGGGTCCGCGCCGGCCGAGCATGACCACTTCGCGGACCTTGCTGTGTCGAAGCGCTTCCAGGGCATAGTCGGCCATGTCCGTCCGGGCGAGTTCCTCCGGGGTGCGGCAGAGGATACGGGCGACATCGACGGCCACGTTGCCGACGCCGACGACGGCGACGCGCTCCTGGGAGAGGTCGAACGACAGGTCCCGGAAGTCGGGATGGCCATTATACCAGGCGACGAACTCGGTCGCCGAGTGGCTGCCGGCGAGGGCTTCTCCCGGAATACCCAGGGTGCGATCGGTCTGGGCGCCCGTCGTGTAGCAGATCAGGTGGTAGAACTGGTGGAGGTCCTCGACGGACAGGTGTCGGCCGAGCTCTACGTTGCCAAAGAATCGGAAGCGGGGGTCTTGGGCCGTTTTGTCGTACTGGCGCACGACCGTTTTAATCTTCTGGTGGTCCGGAGCGACACCCCCGCGCACGAGTCCATAAGGGGTGGGGAGGCGATCGAAAAGGTCCACTTCAACGGAGGGATTCTTGAGGAGGTGGGCCGCGGCGTAAAAACCGGAGGGGCCGGCGCCAACGATGGCTACGCGAAAGGGTTGGTCGGGTGATCCTGCTGCCATAGGAGTACGAACGAAGGCGGGGAACGAATAGGTCGCCGCAAGCTAACGGGCGACTGGCACTTTGTAAAGAGTGCAACGTGCAATGTGAAAAATGCAACGTGCAACGTGCAAAGGGCAACATGCAACGTGCAACATGCGCCGTGAGCTATCCCTTTTCATTTTGCATTGTTCACTTTGCATTTATTCGTGGCTCCGCCTCATCCCGCCTGCGGATCGGCGCGTCTCGGGAGGGTGATAGTGAAGCGTGCGCCCTGGCCCGGGGAGGAGATACAGGAGATCGTACCTTCGTGGTCGTCCACGATTTTCTTGACAATAGCGAGGCCGAGGCCGGTGCCGCCTTTTTTTCCGGCGGTGGCGAAGGGGGTGAAGAGGCGGCCGAGGAGAGACTCGGGTATGCCTGGGCCGGTGTCGCCGAGATCGAGGTAGATGGCATCCGGGTCCGCGGAGGTGCGGATGCTGAAACGTCCGCCTTCCGGCATGGCGTCGGCGGCATTCCGCGCCAGGTTATGGATGACGCGCATCATCTTATGCTCGTCGAAATAGGCGATGCCGGTGTAATCCGCCTGGAGGGTGATTTCGATCCCTTTGCCGGCGAGTTCATGGCGTAGATGGGCGGTGACTTCGTCCAGGAAGCGGGCGAGGAAGACCTTTCGGATGAGGAGCTGGCTCTCGCCGCGCGCGAAGGCCAGCACCTCGCGGGTCATTCCGTTCATGAGGTCGAACTGCCGTTTGATCAACTCCGTATACTCGCGACGCTTGTCGGCGTCCGCCAGTTCAGTCATCATCTCCGCATACCAGGAGACAATGGTCATCGGCGTCTTGAGGTCGTGCATGACGCCGGCCATCATCTGGCCGATGGTGGCGAGCCGGTTCTCGTTTTCGCGGTCCATCTTGGCGCGTGCGAGTTGGATCGCGCGGGACGCCTGGCCGGCGATGAGTTGCAGTAGGCGCAGATCCCCTTCGTCGAAGCCGGCGGACGAAAGGCCGTTGCCGCCGGCGTCCAATTTTTTATCGATCAACTCGAGCGCACCGACGGTATCGTCGCCTAGGATGAGGGGGGCGCAGAGCAGGTTGCGCGGCCGGGCGCCGAGTTTTTCAGCGAAGGCGTGGGCGACACGGTCGTCAGTATCGGGATCGTTGACAAGCGCCGGCTCGCCGCGCGCCGCGACCCATCCGATGATACCCACACCCATGGGGATGCGCTGGCGGATGACGCGCGCCTCGTGTTCGCCGGCGGTGGTATGGAAGCGGAGGTCACCCTGTTTCCGGGAGCGGAGCGCCACGGAGCCGGCCTCGGCGCCGACGGCCGCGATGGCCTGCTGGAGGATGCGGTCGAGCAGCTCATCCAGGTCGTCCGCGGCGTGCATCTCTCGCTCGATGGCGTAGAGCACGTTGATCTCGCGGTTGCGCTGCTCGAGGTCCCATCGGGCCCGGGACAACGCGACGTTTTTGTTTAGGAGCGACTCGTTTAGTTTCGTGTTTTCGATGGCAATGGCCGCCTGGCTGGCGAGGGCGCCCAGGAGCGATTCGTCGCCGGCGTCGAACGTGCCTTCCCGTTTATTCAGCACCTGGACGGCCCCGATCGTCTGGCCATCGTGATTGCGCATGGGCATACAGAGGATGGTGCGGGTGCGGTAGCCGGATTTGCGGTCGAACGACGGCTGGAAGCGGGAGTCGCTGTAGGCGTCCGGGATGTTGAGTGTCTCGCCAGAGGCGACCACCCAGCCGGCGATGCCCTCACCCGGTTTGAGCCGGATCTCGACGGATTCCTCCCCCTGCGCGAGGCGTGACCAAAGGGACTTCCGGTCGTCGGACATCAGGTAGAGCGTGGACCGGTCGGCCTCCATCAGCAGCGTGATATGCTCCATGATGAGCACGAGTAGGGCCTCAAGGTCGATACCGGACGAGAGGGCCCGGCCGACTTCCTGGACCAGCACCAGTTTTTTGCGTTCCGCAAGCAACTGCGCCTCGAGCGCCTTCGGATCCATGCCGTCAGAAGGAGTGGCGGACGGCTTGCCGGGTGGAGCTGGCATGCGGGTACCGGTGATACAAATGGATGAGATTCCGGGGCAGTCCCGGTCGAAAGCGGCGCACCAGGGGGGAGCGGGCGGGCGACGCTGTGCGGTTCGCTACTCAAGCGTCAGCTCAAAATCCGAATCTCCGGGGACAAAATACAGTGACCATTCTTTTTCGCTCGGGAAGTGCTTCACCCGAAACACATTCTTCTGGTCCGAGAACACCTCCATGAGCACATCGTGTTGGATATGGATCGCGGCGAACGCCTCCGGCGCCTCGTACGAGAGCGTGTACCACCACACGGGGATGCCGTTTTGCAATTCTTCCCCGCTGGACACAATGACGCCGGGCACGGGGATGCCGCCGGCCGACAGCACCAGCTTCTCATTCAGATATACGCCGAAGAGGGAGTCTACCTCGGGATCGGCGCGCATCGTAAGGTCGGAGATGCCAAACCGATTCTGCAGGCCGGCTTCCAGGTCGTCCTTGAACAGCCGGATCTGCATCATGCCCATGGGTCCTTCCACCGCAAGCCGGGCGTAGGAGACGTGGAACTCGTGCGGCGCCACCAAGCGGCTGGCCATCAAGAGGCAGCCGGCGAGCAGGGTCAGTACGAGCGGGACGATGCGGTGGAGCATGGGTTGGGTGTTTCGGGTTCAGAGTTCCGGGGTCCGAGCGGATCCAGCCAGGGCACACACGGAACTCCGAACCCGGAACCCCGAACCCGCTTCGCTTATTCGTTCGATCCTTCGGTGGGCGGCGTCACTTCGGGCGCTTCCCACAGATTGTCCTCGCGGTCGATATCCGCGAAAGCCTCATCGGGGTCAAGTTCGACACGGACGACCTTTTTGTCCGAGAAGAAGCCTTTTTTGAAGCTCACCTCGTTGGAGCGCCATACATCGGCCGGCATATCGAAGCGTTCGCTGGAACCGTCCTCGTAGGTAACTTCGAGTTCGACGGGCATGATGAGCTGGCCGTCGTTCTGGACCTCGACGCGGTAGTAGTGTTGGCCGTTTTCGGTGTTGCCGAGGAGTTGTTCAGAGGGTTGTTCGCTGACGCCGGCGATGGCCTGGTCGTTGGCGTAACTCGTATAGAACCAGCCGCGCCAGAACCACGAGAGATTCTCGCCGGCGGTCTCCTCGAGCGACCGGAAGAAGTCGGCCGGCTGCGGGTGCTTGAAGGCCCACTTTTCGGAGTACTTCCGAAAGGCGTCGTCGAATGTCTCGGGGCCGAGGATGTGTTCACGGAGCATGAACAGGCCGGCGGCCGGCTTCGAGTAGCCGTTGTTGCCGAAGTTGTTCTGGATGATGTCCGACTCCGTCATGATCGGCACCTGCTCCTCGCCGCGCATGTAGTCGACGATATTCCGGGCCGGGCCGCGCCGGCTGGGGAAGGTGCCGTCGGTGGTCTGGGACCAGATGGGGGTGTTCTTGAACTTGGTGGCGTAGTCCTGCTCCCCGTAATACTGCAGGAACGAGTTCAGCCCTTCATCCATCCAGGTCCACTTCCGTTCGTCGGAGGCGACGATCATAGGGAACCAGTTGTGGCCCACTTCATGGATCGTGACGCCAATGAGGGCGCGTTCGACGGCCTCCGAGTAGGTGCCGTCCGACTGGGGGCGGGCGCCGCAGAAGGCGATCATCGGGTACTCCATGCCAAACACCGGGCCATGGATGTTGGCGGCCTTCGGGTACGGGTATTCGAGGGACATCCGTCCGTACGTTTCCATCGTGACGATGGTGGCGCGGGTGGACACCTTGTCCCAGAGTGGCATGGCGTCGCGCGGGTAGAACGAGTGGATCTGGATGGGCGTCTGGCCCGGGCGGTAGGTGAAGCCGGCGGCGTCCCACACGTACGTCTTCGAGGAGACCCACGAGAAGTCGCGCACGTTGTCGGCCTTGAAGTGCCACGTGAGGGTGCCGCGTTGTTTCGGCCGGCTCTCGGCCGTCATCACCTCGTCCGGCCCGATGATAAAGACGGGCTCCTGGCCCTGGTAGGCCTGCTGGAGGCGGTCGCGCTGGGTTTTTGTAAGCACCTCTTCCGGGTTCTGGAGCAGGCCTGTGGCCTCGACGATGTGATCCCACGGCACGGTGAGTTTCACGTCGTAGTTGCCGAAGTTGAGATAAAACTCGCCCTGGCCGAGAAACTGCTCGGTCTGCCAGCCATTCACGTCGTCGTAGACGCTCATGCGCGGAAACCAGTGGGCCATCTCATACAGCCAGCCGTCGCGGACGCGTTCCTTGGCGCCGCGGCCGTTATCCGGGATGGGGTAGCTCCAGTCGATCTCGAACTGGACGGTTTCACCGGAGGTGAGGGGCCGTTCCAGATCCACCCGCATGATCGTGTTGCGGATCGTGTAGTCGGCATCCCGCAGCCGGCCGCCGGCGTCGACGAGTTGTACACGCGAAATCGTGTAGCCGCCGTCGAACGGCGTGGGGTTGAAGAACTGGCGGAAGCGGGCGGGAATGCTGTCCGGCAGGGCCTCCTGCATCTGGTAGGAGCGGCTGTGTTCGCGCGAGACCTCGTTCTGGTCGAGCTGGACCCACAGAAAGTCGAGTTCGTCCGGCGAGTTGTTGTGGTAGGTGATGCGCTCGGAGCCGCGGATGCTGTGGGTGACGGTGTCGAGGGCGGCCTCGATCCGGTAGTCGGCGCGTTGTTGCCAGTAGTCTTTGCCGGGGAAGCCGGCGGCCGTGCGGGACGACGTGGGGTCCGCCCACTGATCGAGCGTTCTGAACATCGAGTGGTTCTGGCTGCGGACGTCGCCATCGACGTTGCGCCAGTTTTGCGCCGGCGCCGGCGCGGCAATAAGGATGAGAAGCGCGGCGGTTAACGCGGCATAGGAGGGGATGCGAGCTACCATGACCGGAAGGGAGTGGTTGGAAA
>JAWXAX010000077.1 GCA_034439735.1 Rhodothermales bacterium
CCGCCGGCGCCGACAACGACGAGGGAGGGCATAAAAGGGACGATCGGGGGGAGAGACGGCGCGTGATGGGTGACGAGACGACACACGCGGCGCGCACGTTGCGCGCGACGCCTCTACGCCGCGCGGACGTCCGGGTTCGCCATGGGCGCAAAATCGCTGTTACGCCCGCCGGGCCCGTAGGCGTCTTCGGCGGATAGAAGGGCGAATGGGGTGCGGAGGAGGATCCAGGCGTCGAGGCCGAGACTCGTCCGTTCGACATAATCGACGTCCAGCCGGATGCGCGATTCCCAGCGGAGGGTATTCCGGCCCTGTACCTGGGCCCAGCCGGTCAGGCCGGGTCGTAGCGCCAGGCGCCGGCGTTCAAACGCCGTGTATCGCTCCACCTGCGACGGCACCGTTGGGCGCGGGCCCACGAGGCTCATGTCGCCTCGGATCACGTTCCACAACTGGGGCAGTTCATCCAACCCCCAGCGACGCAGGAAAACGCCGGAACGGGTCGCCGCGGGGAGCGGTTCGGTCAGCGCATGCGGCGTGGGGTGGAGGGTGCGAAATTTGAGGATCGTAAAAGGCCGGCCAAAACGGCCGATGCGGGTCTGGCGGAAGAGGACGGGCGTGCCGCTATCCAGCGCGACGACGACGGCGATGAGCGCCATCAGAGGAAGGGCGAGAACGAGAAGGACCGAAGCAAGCAGCACGTCTACGCCGCGCTTGAGGGGGAGGTAAGAATTGATGCGCTTCAAGGAAAAAACGGCCGGATCGGGTGACTGAGGGGAGACTTTTTGATAGCGAGCGGAGATGCGCAAGGATTGAGCCGGTTTGACTGTCCCCGGGCGCTGGGAGAGGCCTGTCGGGCAGGTTCACAGAGACTTCAATTCGGAACGCCATGAAGTGATTCGTTTCCGTTTTTTTCTTCTGCTGAAAATGCGCCGGCGAGCGCTTCGGCGACGCGGGCCACCTCGTCTTCGGTCAGGGTCGAGTAGAATGGGAGGGCCAGTGTGCGCGCGCTGATGGATTCGGCCACGGGGAAGTCTCCCTCTCGGTATCCGAATCGTTCCCGGTAGTAGGGCTGGAGGTGGATTGTAGGGAAATAGGGGGCACTCCCGATGCCGGCGGCGCGGAGCCGCTCCATCACACGATCCCTCAGGCCGGCCGGCGATTCCGGCCGCAGTTCGATGACGTATACGAACCAGCTGCGGACGGAGCCGGTTTGTTCAGAGGGTGTTCGGAAGTGATGCGCCAGGCCGGCCAGCGCCTCATCGTACCATGCGGCGACCTGTCGGCGGCGCCTGAACAGATCCTCGCTGCGTTCCAACTGGGCGCAGCCGATGGCGGCGGACAGCTCGTCGAGCCGGTAGTTATAGCCCAGCCGTACGTGTTCCATGATCGCCGGCGTCCGCCGGCCCTGGTTCGCCATCGAGCGGCAGAGGGCGGCGATCTCCGGGTCATCCGTCGTAATACACCCGCCTTCGCCGGTGGTGATCGGCTTGTTGGGGTAAAACCCGAAGGCGGCGGCCCGGCCCCAGGCGCCGACGGGGCGGCCCTGAACCGACGCGCCAGGGGCCTCACAGGCGTCGTCGATCAGCATCAGGCCGTGGCGTTTCGCGAGGATCTCGAGCGATGGCCAGTCCGCCGGCTGCCCGAAGACATCGACGGCGAGGATTGCGCGCGTGGCCGGCGTGAGCGCGGCCTCGATGCGGCGTACGTCCAGCGTATACGTCTCGGGATCGACGTCGACAAACCGGGGCGTGACGTGTTCGAAGAGCAGGCAGTTGGCCGACGCGACGAAACTGTAAGGGGTCGTGATGACCTCGTCGCCGGCCCCGAGGCCGAGCGCACGCACGATGAGGTGGAGCGCCGCCGTGCCGCTGTTTACGGCCACGGCGTGGGATACCCCGCACAACGCGGCCATTTTTTCCTCGAACGACGTCACAAAAGGCCCCAGTGCAAGCCGGCGGGTATCCAGCGCCTGCAGCACATAGCGGGTTTCGCGTTCGGAGAGGTCGGGGAGTGAGAGCGGGATCAAGGCCGGTGAGGGGCTAGTTGTGGAACAGGTTGCGGCGGAGGGGTTCAACGACTGATTAGCGATTAGCGATTAGCGATTAGCGATTAGCGATCAGCGATTAGCGATCAGCGATTAGCGATTGTCGGTTGTGGCAGGTACGATCAACATTTATAGCCTTTTACTTTTCACTTTTACCTTTTCACTTTTCACTTTTCACTTCCAACTTCCTCATGCCCGTCCGCTCCGTCATCGCCGAGCATCTGCGTGTTATCGAGTTGCTGGTTCATCAGGCGGATGAGATCGAGCGCATTGGGCGGGATCTGGCCGAGCGGGTGAAGCGCGGTGGGCGGGTCTTCTGGATGGGGAACGGAGGGAGTGCTGCGCAGAGTATGCATTTTGCGGCGGAACTGGTGGGGCGATTCAAGCGTGAACGGCAGGCACTGGCATCGCTGGCATTTTCAGCCGACCCGTCCGTGGTCACGGCAATTGGGAATGATTATGGATTTGAACAGATTTTTGCGCGGCAAGTCCGCGCCTGGTGTAGAACTGGCGATGTGCTGATCGGTTTATCGACATCGGGCCGCAGTCCAAATGTCATCGCGGCCTTTGAGGAGGCATCCTCAAGGAATGTGTATACCCTGGGCCTGACCGGGCGGTCCGGCGGTGAGATGGCGGATGCCGTGGATGCCTGTCTCATGATCCCATCCGACGATACGGCGAGAATTCAGGAGGCGCACCTGCTCGTAGGGCATATGTGGTGCGATTGGATCGAACAAGGAGCCCTGGATGCGGGGCCCGCGTCATAACCAGCATCTTCATGCGTGCGCCGCGCCTGTTCGCGGGCACGTCCAATAGATAGATTGTCAACGAACTCCTCTATGTACAACGGAACGTCCCCGATTTCATCTGTTGTATGCACAGTCGCTATGCTGGCGGGCTGCTGTTTTTTATTACTGGTTACCCCGAAGGCCGCGCGTGCGCAGGACCTGCCGGCGAACGTGCAACGCGAACTCCAGGAGCGCGGCCTCACCGCCGACGAAGCGCGCCGCGAGGCGCAGCGTCTCGGCATCGACCTTTCGAACCCGGAAGTCGCCGTCCGCCGTGCTCGTGAGATCGGCATTTCCGAAAGCCTGGTGCGGCAGATGATTCTGGCCGTACAGGCGGAGGAAGAAGCCGAACGACTGCAGCAGCTGGGCGTCGTGGGGGAGGTGGACCGCGACGTGCCCTTGATGTTCGGGCCGGCCGTCCTGAGCCGCGATGTGCTCGTGTTGCCGCTCATCGATCCCCTCTTTTTTGCACCGAATACGTCCGAAGAGACGATCGAAGAAGTGGAGGAAGAGCGCCAACGCCTGCTCGCGAGCGATACGATCGTCGTCCGCGTGCCGCTCCGCGATGCGTTGTCGGGCATCCGATCGGTAGAGATGTTCCTCCTGAACGAGGTCAGCGCCGACACCCTGTACGCCTATGAGGTGCGGCGCATCCTTGGCAGCAAGTATGAGGGGAGCTGGCAGGGCCTTTTCGCCGTGCCGCACGATGTGGCTGTCGGCGATTGGGGCATCTACGTGCTTGCGATCGACGAGAGCCATAACGACAATATCATCGAGACGGGGACGGTACTTCGGATCACCCACGACGCCGCCGAGGCCAACGTCGAACGCGATTCGATGGCCGTGGCGGATAGCCTGCCGTATTTCGGGTACGACCTCTTCGCCGTGCGCCCGGAGTCCTTCCAACCGGTCACGAGCGGGCCCGTGGACGATGGGTACCTGGTGGGGCCGGGCGATGAGTTGCGCCTCATCATTTTTGGGGCGACAGAGTTCCAGCAGGATCTTGTGGTGGACGATGAGGGCCGTATCTTTGTGCCGAACGTGGGGCAGCGGACCGTCGCCGGCACCCGCCTCGCCGAGTTGCGCGAGGACCTCCGGCTGTGGCTGTCGAAGAATTACGCCGGCCTCACCACCGAGCCGCCCGAGGTGCTAATGGACCTCAGCGTCACCCGCCTCCGTCCGGTGAGCGTATTTGTTCTGGGCGAGGTGCCGCGACCGGGCCGTTTTCCCCTGCCCAGCAGCTCGACTGTCTTCAACGCCCTCTATGCCGTGGGCGGGCCGCGCTACACGGGCAGCCTGCGCAACGTGCAGGTCGTTCGGCGCGGACAGGTGGCTTACCAGGTCGACCTGTACGAGTACCTGCTCAAGGGCTTTTCGGAGGGCGACGTCCGCCTCCAGTCCAGCGACAATATCTTCATCCCGCCACGGGGATTGACCGTGGCGCTCGAAGGCGAGGTACATCGGCCGGCGTACTACGAACTCCGTTCGGGTGAGTCGATCCTTGACCTGCTCCAGTTTGCCGGCGGCTTGAAGCCGGAAGCCTATACGCGTCGTTTCCAGATCGACCGTGTGGTGCCCTTCGCCGAACGCGCCGATCCGATGGAGATCCGCAAAGTGCTCGATTTTAGCCTCGTCGATGTGTTATCCGGTGCCCAACAGGTGGCTCTCGAAAACGGCGACCGGGTGACCATCTTTTCGATCCCCGAGGCGACCAACATGGCCGCCCGAAGTCGCGTCCGGGCCGTGAGCGTGGGCGGCGCCGTTCACAATCCAGGGCGTTATGAACTCAACGAGGCGATCCGCACCGTGCGAGACCTCATCGCCGAAGCCGATGGCCTGACGGGCGACGCGTATCTCGATAAAGTCGAACTCATCCGCCTCACGCCGTCGCTTCAGCCCGAGGTTGTCTCGCTGAGACTGGACGATATCCTGGCGGACGAGCCGACGCAGAATCTCGTCCTGCGGCCCCAGGATAGTCTGCACGTGTTCGCCCTGAGCGAGCTACGCGTCCGGCCGACCGTCAAAATATCCGGCAAGGTGCGCTCGCCGGGCATGTACGAGATGCTCGAAAACATGACCGTGACCGACCTGCTCTTCAAGGGTGGTGGGTTGGCCGACCCGGAGCATCTCAAGACCGTTTTCCAGGCTCGGGCGGACATCTTTCGGAAGAGTGCGGACGGGCGGTCCGAGCAGATCATCCCGTTCGATCTGAGCGAGGCCCTCGCCGGCGGCCCCGTGGCCAGGATGTCGTTGCACCCCGACGACGAGATCCGCATCTACCCGCTGGAAGTGGAAGTCGCACGTGACCGCTACGTCCAGATCGCTGGCGCGGTTAAGGCGGAAGGGCAGTACCGTTTCCGCGATGGGATGTCGCTCGAAGACCTGATCTTGCAGGCCGGCGGCTTCCGCGACGACGCGTATTTCCAGGAGGTCGAAGTGACCCGGCTGGACAAACAGCGGCAAAACGGGGAACTGGCCATGGGCATCGAGGTCGCCCTCCTCCCGCCAGAGGCCCTGAACGAAACCTACAGCTTCGGGGTATCCGACAGCCTCAAGGCCTTCAGCGAGGCCCGCAAGTTCAAGCTCCAGCATCTCGACCGGATCTACGTACGCACCAACCCGGCGTACAAGCCGCAGCAGACGGTGATGGTGGCCGGCGAAGTGCAGTTCCCCGGCGAATACACACTCCTTCGCGAGAACGAGACGCTGTCCGAGGTCATCCGGCGCGCCGGCGGCATCCTGCCGACGGGGTACCCGAAAGGCGGCCGGCTGTACCGAGAGAACCTCCAGGTGATTGCACGGCTCGACCGTGCCCTCGGCGGCTACCGCGACGCGGACATCGTGCTGCTACCCGGCGACCGGGTGTTGATCCCGGCCCAGCCGAATACGGTGGCGGTGCGCGGAAACGTGGCCATCGAAGGGTTGATCAAATATGAACCCGGCCGGCGCGTGAAGTATTACCTCAGCCGCGCCGGCGGCCTCCGACCCGAATCTGAAGCCGTCCTCATGACCCAGGCCTCTGGCGCGACGTTCCGCGTTCGGCGCGGCCTGTTCAAGTCCAACCCGGTGGTCGATGAGGGTGCGAAGATTTTCGTGACCAAGAAGCCGCCGCGGGAGCCCGGTGAACGGATCGATGTCGGACGGACGATCGTTGAAACCGTGGGCATCGTCTCCAGCACGCTGACGATCATCGTCCTCGCACGCCAGGCGTTCCGCAACTAAGTCCACCGCTGTAATCGCACACCGTAAATCGATATGACCGCCCCGACCAACCCGGCGAACGGCACCCCGAAGGCGCTGGCGCCCGCCGACGAGCAGGAGGTTTCCCTGCTCGACATCGCGCTGGTCCTTGCGCGGCACCGGCGCGTCATCGTCCGCTCGGTGGCGGTGTGTGGCTTGATTGCGCTGCTGTTCGCGCTATTTGCCTCGTCCCAGTATACCTCCTGGGCGCGGGTGATCCGGGAAGTCGAAAACGACGCCATGACCCGCAATATGAGCGGCCTGTCGCTGTTGAGCGGCTTCGGCCTCAACCTGGGGGGCGCGGCGACGGGCCTGACGGCGGTTGCCTATCCGGATGTGGCCACAAGCCGGGAAGTTCGCCTCGCCGTTGTTCGCGACACGTTTTATTTCCCGGATGTCGATGCCACGATGACGTTCGCGGCCTATACCGTGCTGGCGCCGGGCTTCGGAGAAACGGTGTTTAACTACACGCTCGGCTTGCCCTTGACGCTCAAGCGCGCGCTCCGGCGGTACCTGATTCCGGCCGGGCCCGCCGGCGCCGGCGCCGGGGAAGCCTACCCGACTCGCGCCGAAGAGGAGGCCATGAAAGACATCGCCGAGCTGATTTCGATCGGGGTGGATGAGGAGACCGGCCTGATGACGCTCTCCGCGCGGACCGACAACCCGGTCCTGTCCGCGCAACTGGCCCAGAGTTTTGTCGATCGCCTCGTCGAGCGCGTTCGGGATATCCGCACGCAGAAAGCGCGCGAGGACCTCGTCTTCATCGAGCAGCAGTTCAAGGCGTCTGAGGACTCCCTGCGCAAGGCCGAGAATACGTTGGCGGCGTTCGACGACCGCAACGTGAACCCGCACAGCGCCCGGCTGCGCACCGATCGCGATCGGCTGATGCGGCTGGTGTCGTTTAAATCCGAATTGTACAGCGACCTCCAGGCCCAGCTCACCCAGGCGGAGATCGATCTGCAGCGCAGTACACCGGTGATCACGGTCCTCGAACAGCCGGTGCCCCCCATGGAGTCCTCCGGCCCGCAACGTACGCTCACGTTATTCCTCGGGCTGATGGTGGGAGGGGTCATCGGGCTCGGGCTCGCGTTTTTCCAGTCGTATCTCGAACACCAGCGTGCCGACACCGTCGAACGCACCAAACTCGATGAACTCCGGCGGGTGTTCCGGCCGGGGCCGTGGCTCCGTCGCCTCCCATTTGTGTCTCGCCGCAAACACGTGGAGCCCTGAGTGGCGTCTTGCCTCTTCTCAAGTGCGCGCCTGCTTTCTTCGGGTTACCCCCCTTTTCTCTGCTGCTTTTTCAGTACTGCTTTTTTTCTACTGCGCCCGCATGTCCAGCGCTATGAATCTTAAGACCCTTTCAAAGATCGTTCAGGGCTATCAGGCGGCCGTCCCACACCCGAGGCAGCGCTTGCCGCGGGTGATCCAGTTTCCCGTGAACGACATCTGCAATTCCCAGTGCCAGATGTGCCACATCTGGAAGCAGAAGCTGGGCCGGCAGATTACGCCGGACGAGATCCGTGTGGCGCTCGCCAATCCGCTCTACCGCGAAGTCACCTCCGTAGGCATCAACGGAGGCGAGCCGACCCTGCGCAAAGATCTGGCGGAACTGGTGCAGGCGCTCATCGACGTGCTCCCGAAGCTCGAACGGATCAACCTCATCACGAACGCGATCGTCCAGAAGCGGGTAAAAAAGGCCGTCGACGAGTTGGCCGACACCTGCGGCGCCGCCGGCGTCCACCTCGATGTCATGGTGTCCCTCGACGGCATCGGCGATGTACACGACCGTGTCCGCGGGATCAAGGGCAACTTCGCCTCGGCCTTGGGCGTGCTGGATCATATCCAGACACACGCCGGCGTCCAGTCCTACCGCATCGGATGCACCGTCATCCGAGAAAACGTGTACCACGTGGAGGAAGTGCTGGACTGGTGCCAACGCCGTGACCTCTATGCCCGCTTCCGGATTGGCATCCCGCACCAGAGGCTCTATGGCAAGGACATCGTCGATCCCTTCGCGTTTACCTGGGAGGAGCGGTTCCATTTCGCCAATTTCATCGATCACCTCCACCTCCACTACGAGCGGCAGGAAGGCCGGCGCGCCTTCTACCGGAGCCTGCGCGACCAGGTGATCTACGGGAAAGAGCGCAAGGCGGGCTGTAGCTGGAAAAACGAGGGTGTCACGCTGCTGTCCGATGGCGGCCTGGCTTATTGCGCCGTGGAGAGCAAGACGATTGGGAATGTGATCGACGATGACTCCGAGGCCGTGTTCTGGGCGAATGCGGACCACCTCTCCGAAATCGTAGAGGATAAGTGCAAGTTCTGCCTGCACGATTACGAAGGGTTTTCGGATCGGTCGACGTACGTGCAGAGCATCGGCAGAGCGGCGATCAAGTCGCTGCCGCAGGTTGTGCCGGGGGCGATCCGGCTGGCCGCCGGCACGCTGCGGGTGCAGGAAGAAAAACGGCGGCTGCGCGACGTGCGCGCGCTCGCCGCGCCCGCCCGCCGATCGCCGGCTTCAGGGCGTGTCCTCATCTGCGGCTGGTACGGTACCGAGACACTCGGCGACAAAGCCATCCTTGGCGGGATCGTCGACACCCTCCGGCTGACCCATCCGGACGCCGAGGTGGATGTAGCCGCGATCGAACCCTACATCACCGAAAACACGCGGCGTCAGATGCCGGAGTTGCGCCTGGCCCGTATACTCTCGCTCGCCGAGGCGCGGACACAGGTGAAGGCCGGCGCGTACGGACTCGTCGTGATGGGCGGCGGACCCTTGATGACGGGCGTTTCGCAGTGTATCGATATGCTCGAACTGCTGGCCCTGGGCCGCGCCGCCGGTGCGGCGACGCTTGTCGCCGGCTGCGGCATCGGGCCGCTGGGAGGCCCACGCGACGCCATCGTCCGGGAGCTGCTGGAGACGGCGGACCGCGTCCTGCTCCGCGACCGAAGGTCGATTGCGACGGCTCGCAACGTCCTGGGCTGGGACGGCGAGGCCGGCGTCATGCTCGATCCCGCGTTCCTCTGGATCGCCCGGCAGGCGGCTGGGACACCCGTCGAGCCGACCGACCGGGTGCTGCTCGCGCTCCGCGACTGGCCCGTGAACGAATACGCCGCCGGCCTCTCGCCGGACGACGCGATACGCGCGCGGACGCATTTCGAAGAGGAAGTGCTCGGGTTCGCCGACGGCGCGGCCGACCGCATGCCCGGCGCCGTGGTCATCCCATTTTGTATGCATAAACAGGCCGTCGGCGGGGACGACCGCATGTTCTACCGCCGCCTGCTCGCGGATCGCCCCGCACTCCTGGCCCGGCTCGATGACCGGCATCGCCCGCCGGCCGAGGACCTCGCGGCCTTTCGATCCAGTCGCCTCGTCGTCGCCATGCGGTTCCACAGCGTGGTCTTCGCCATCGCGGCCGGTCGGCCGTTCCTGGCTATCGACTATACGCTGGGTGGCAAGATCGCCGGCTTGTTGGACGACCTCGGCCTCGCCGATCGTCTCATCGCCCTGACATCCTTCAACGCCGACGACGCCTGGCGCATGGCCCTCGCGGCCCAGGCGCCGCCCTCCATACAGTCGCACCTGGATGCGTCGCGTCAGGTGCTCTCCGAGGCCTTCATCCGGTTGCTGTCGTGAGGGCTGCCATGAAAGCCGTCCTGGTCAACGCGGACGATGGCATTGGGGGCGCGGCGCGCGCCTGTTACCGCCTGCACCGCGGTCTGCTTGCCGAGGGCGTGGAGGCACGGATGCTCGTCCGCACCACATACAGCGACGACGAAACCGTGAGCGGGCCGCGGGGCTTCCTGCGCTCCAGCGCCGCGCGACTCCGTCCGTACCTGGCCGGCCCGCTGCTGGCGCTCCATAACCAGGAGATGGCCGGCGTGCACTCCATAAACGCCTTGCCAACCGGCATGGCGCGTCGGATCGCCGCTGAGCGGGCGGACATCGTGCATCTCCACCTGCTCAGCAAAGAGACCATCAGCATCGCGGAGGTCGGCCGCATCGCGGCGCCCGTCGTATGGACGCTCCACGACATGTGGACGTTTTGTGGCACCGAGCATTACACCGACGACGGGCCGGCCGCGCGGTTTCGTACCGGCTATACCCATGGCGGGACCGCCGTGAAACGCGGGTTCGACCTGGACCGGTGGACGTGGAAGCGCAAGCGGCGCCACTGGGCGACGGAGCGGATGACCGTGGTCACCCCGAGCCGCTGGATGGCCGAGTGTGCCCGATCCAGCGCGCTCTTTCGGGATGCGACGGTGGAGGTGATCCCGAACGGCGTCGACACCCGTCTCTACAAACCTCTCGACCGGGCGGTGGCGCGTGATATCCTGAACCTGCCGGCCGACCGGAAGCTGGTCCTCTTCGGAGCGATGCGGGCCACGAGCGACCGAAGGAAGGGATTTCGCTTTCTCGAAGCAGCTCTGCGACGTCTCGCCGCCGGCCCGCTTGGCGCCGAAACCGATCTCGTCGTTTTTGGCGCGACGGCCCCCGCCACGCCCGACGACTTTGGCCTACCGGCCCACTACACCGGGCGCGTGAGCGACGACATCAGCCTCGCCCTCCTCTACGCCGCGGCCGACGTTTTCGTCGCCCCATCCCAGCAAGACAACCTGCCGAACACCGTCGTCGAGGCCCTCGCCTGCGGAACGCCGTGTGTTGCTTTCCGTATTGGAGGTATGCCCGAGATGATCGCGCACCAGGAAAACGGGTATCTGGCCGAGCCGTTCGACACCGACGACCTCGCCGCCGGGCTGGCCTGGGTGCTGGAGGACGCCGTCCGCGCCGCCATCCTGGCGCAGGCCGCCCGCCGCACCGCGCTCGCGTCGTTCACCATCGAACTACAGGCTCGTGATACGGCCGCGTTGTACCGCCGGCTGATCTGACCTCGCGAGGAAGATATTTCCATTCTGTTTTCGCGGCCCTGCCGCGTTACGACGAATAGCAGGCACATCCTGGCACCATTTTTTCGGGCGATTTTGCGTACCCCATCGTCGCTGGCTCCACCGCCATCACCGGAAGCCGCCGCCGCGCACTACTCGACCCTAGTCGTTATCCCACTCGATATGCTGCTTAAAACTCAGCTGCGCCGCCACCTGCGCAAGCCGCTGCTGGCGATTGCCAATACCATAGATCCTTTGTATGTCGATGCCTATCGGGTCCTGAACGGCTACTCCGGCTTCATCCCGCCGCTGGAGAATCGCCGGAGGATTGGCGGTGGCTCCATTGGAAAGTTCATCGGCGCCGGCCTGCGGTGTTATACGCCTATCAAGGAGGCGATGGCCGCGCATCTGGAACCGCCGGCGTGTGAACGCGTGGTGCTCGACTTCGGCGCCGGCGTCGGGCGGACGCTCCAGTATAGCCACAAGGAATTCCGGCATATGCATGCCACCGATGTAGACGCCACGGCTATCGCCTATCTTAAACGAGCCTTCCCGAACGTGGCGGTGTCGGTCAACGATTACACCCCGCCCCTCGAGTACCCGGCCGGATTTTTCGACGCCATCTATTCGGTATCCTTGTGGACCCATCTGCCGCTTCGGGACCAATTTATGTGGCTAAAGGAGATGTACCGGGTCGTCAAGGTCGGCGGCATCGTGCTCATCACGACGCACGGGACGCACGGGCTGGCCTCGCTGCGGCGCAAGCTGGAGCAATGGGCTCCGGTGAGCGACGCGGAACTGGCCCAGTACGGCACCATGTACAAGGAGTACCCGGATTTCGACACGAATCTTGCGAACCATCCCGGCGTCACATCCAGCTACGGCATGTCGGTCCATTCGCCGGCGTATATCCGGCGGGTATGGTCCCGGCTGTTCGAGGTGGTCGATATCCGCGAGGGCGTCATCGATAACGTGCAGGACCTTGTCATCCTGCGTAAACGCGATCCACGGCGGCTGTATCAGAGCCAGCTTCAGGCCGGCCGGCCCCGGTCTGTGTTAAACGGCTAGCGCCAGGGCTGAGGCGCGGCCGCCATTTTTTGCCTTTCTCGACTTCATGGCTGCCTCCCCTGCGCCCGCCGTTCCGATAGGGGCCGCGTACTCTGATGTGCGCGGGATGTGGCTGCGCGGCCTGGTGTTTTTGATCGTCCTCCTGCAGCTGAATCAGCGGCCGGCCATGCTCCAGGCCTTTGGCGAGGTCGTCTTTCTCGCGGCCATGGGCGGCATGGCGCTGTTTGTCCTCCTCCGGTATCCCCTCACCATCACCCCGTCCAAGCGCTCGTTTATCGCGCTCAACGGGCTGTTCTGCTTCTACCTGCTGGTTCAAGGCCTTTTCCTTCAAACCGGCGATTCGTTTGCGGCGCTCAAGAACCTGGCCTTCGTGCTCGCAGCGTCGCTGGTGGTCCTGTTTGTCTCGGCCGCTCAGTGGACCACGATGCTCAAGGCCTTCGTCTATCCCGTACTCGCCCTCAGCGTTTCGTACGCCATCACGGCGTTCATGATGCTGGGGCTCGGCCGGCCGCTGCCCAGCCTGGAGCTCGTCTCTTTCGCCCTGGCGCAGGTGGATTCTCAGTACAACATGACGATCTACTTCCCACTTTCGCCGGCGCTCGGGCTTGGCGATGTGAAGGCCTTCGGCTACTCGCTCGCGCGCGCCACCGGGTATTACCGCGAACCCGGCATCTTCCAGGTGCTCGTTTCGATGAGCTTTTTTGGGCTCAACTACCTGGATATCCGTTTCAAGCGCATCTGGAAAGTGTTGCTGCTCGTCACGCTGCTGTTCACCTTCTCCACGGCCGGCTTCGGCGCCTTCATCGCCACCGCGTTCTGTTATTACGTGCTCGCCGGCCAGGGCGAAGGCAAGCGGTCGAAGTGGTGGGTGTCGCTGGTCGGCGCCGGCGCGCTGGTGCCGCTGGTGTTGTGGTTCGTGTTCACCGACAAGTCCTTCGGCCTGCTGCGCAAACTCCAGTTCGCCTCCGGCACCGTCCGTGTCGAACGCGCGTCGAACGCGATGGACTATTTCTTCGAGCGGCCGCTCGTGGGCGGCGGCTACATGCATCCGGATATCTCGAGCATCAACTTTGTTAGCGTCATCGGGCAGATCGGCGCCATCGGTGTCCTGCTCCTCGCGTTGTTGATCGTTATTCCTAACTGGAATTTGATCAAAAAGCGGGACCCTGTCCTCGTGTTGCTGGTACCTGGATTTCTGACCATGCTCGTCTCCCAGCCGCTGTTCGATAAGCCGCTTTTCTTTCTGACCCTGGCGCTCATCGTGGCGTATCCCCGCACCGATCCGCCCCGCCGGCCAGCCTGGTTAAAACCCGTCGAGCCGGCGCCCGAGACCCCATGAATCCCATTCGGTTCAGCCTCGTCACCGTCACCTACCAGGCCGCCGCGACGCTGGAGCGGACGCTGCGCAGCGTCCTCCGCCAGTCGCCGCCGCACGACATCGAGTACTGGATCGTAGACGGTGGCTCGACGGACGACACGCTCGCCATCGTAAAACGCCACGAAGCGCGCCTCGCGGGCTGGACGTCCGAGCCCGACCGGGGCATCTACGACGCGATGAACAAGGGCATCGCCCGCGCGACGGGCGACTGGGTGGGGATCGTGAATGCCGATGACTGGCTCGCGCCGGATGCGCTGGACGCCGTGGCCGAGGCCGTGCGGGAGGCGCCGGATGCCGGCGTCGTCGTGGGGGGGCTTGTCCGGGTTACGGAGGATGGGGAGATGGGCACCCATGTGCCGCCGCCGGCTCGCTTTTCCTGCCTCCAACCCAATAATCACCCGGCCACCTTCGTCCGCCGCGATGTCTACGAACGCCTCGGCGTATTTAATCTGGCCTATCCGATTTCGGCCGACCTCGAGTTTATCCTCCGGGCCCAGCGGTCGGCCGCCGTTCGTATCCTCACGACGCCGCATACGCTCGCCTACATGACCTCCGGCGGGGCCTCGTACGGCTTCCGTGGGATGCTGGAGTCGGTGGCCATCGAGCATGTGTACGCCGGCCCCATTAGCGCCGCACGGTTGCTGGCACGTAAATCGATTCAAAAGGGTCGCGCGATGGCGTTGAAACACCTCTTGCCGGCGCGCACATTTAAACGGCTACAGCAGGCCTGGTGGAGCCAGCGCCACGCCTCGGCCTACCGGTTGTCGGATGACGAACGGATCTTTTGACCTCGAACCATGCCCGAACTCGATCGAATCGACGCACCGAAGGTGCTTTTTGTGGGTCCGCTCCCCCCGCCCATCGGCGGCTATGCGGCGCTGTTCGAGGCGTTGATCGCGGCCTGGGCACAGCGAGCGGGGGTGGCGTATTCGGTAGTCAACACCTCGCCCGGGCGGATCAAAAGCCACCCTGGGATCGGGAGTGTGGTTGATGTGGTGCGCGGGTTCCGGATCGCGGTAAAGATGGTCCTCGCGGCACGCTCGCACGATGCGATCGTGTTCGTTACGACCACCGGTCTGTTTCAGCGATTGATGCCCGTCATCCGATTCGTGCGTCGCCGCTACCAGATTCCGTTCTTCCTCTGGTTCAGCGGCGGCGTGGTGCATGATGTCGTCCGCACCCTGCCGCCGGGGCGTCGGCGGCGCCTACTGGCGGACCTGCGGGCGGTCGAGGGCGTGATCGTCGAGACCCGGCAGGTCCTGGACGGTCTGCGTGCGCTGGGTGTCCTCCGGGTGACGGCAGTGCCCAATCCGCGCGTGGTGGACTGGTCGATGGTGCCCCCGCCGCGAAGCTCGCCGGCGGACCCCGCAGGGTTGCGACTCGTGTTTTTCTCTCGGATCGTCGAAGATAAGGGGATTTTTGTGTTGCTTGATGCCGTTGGCCGGGCAGCCGCTTCGGGCGTACCGGTGGCGCTGGACATCTTCGGTTCCATCGATCCCGATCTTGCGGCGACCTTCGACGCGGCCTGTCGCGACACCCCCGGCGCGCAGTATCGGGGCGTTTACCGCGGCGATGCGCCGGCGCTGTTGGCTGGCTACGACGCCGTAGTGTTACCCACCTGGTTTCCACGCGAGGGGCATCCGGGGGTGCTCGTCGAGGCCATGATGGCCGGCGTGCCCGTTGTGACGACACACCACATGGCTATTCCCGAGCTGGTGTCGGATGGCGTAAACGGATTGCTGGTGACGCCGAGGGACGCCGACGCCCTCGCCCGAGCCATTCAGCGACTGGCCGCGTACCCGGATGAGCGGTTCGTAATGGGCGCCGCGCATCGGAGCCGGCTCGCGCGGCACGATGCCGCGGAGGCGGCTGGCAAGCTTCTTGAAATGATCGAGCCCGAACGCAGCCGTGAGGTCGTAAACCGGGTATGAAGATCCTTTTTATCGGCAACAATTTCCCGCCGGAAACGGCGCCGCTCGCACAGCGATTGTACGAGCACGCCCGGCAATGGGTGGATGACGGTCATGCGGTTGTCGTCATGGCGGATGTCCCCAACTTCCCGGAGGGAGTCATATACCCCGGCTACCGGAACCGGTATTCCCGCGAGACGATGGACGGCATCGACGTCGTTCGCGTGCCGCTTTACGTTACTAAAAACGCCGGCACCCTGAAGCGGATTGCTAGCTTCATCAGCTTCATGATATCCGTCATCGGGTACAGCCGGAAGGTTCGTGCGCGGCCGGATGTAGTGGTGGCCAGTTCCCCGCAGTTTTTTTCGGCGATCGCCGGCCTGGTCGTCGCTCGCCTCAAACGAGCACCGTATGTGCTGGAGATTCGCGACCTCTGGCCGGAGTCGATTGTGGCGGTAGATGCGATGCCGCGGAATGCCATCATCCGATTTTTTGAGCGGATCGAGCGGTATCTGTACGTCAAGGCGGACCATATCGTCGTCGTCACCAACGCGTTCAAGCGGTTCATCGTCGATAAGGGGATCGACCCCGGCAAGATCACCGTGCTCAAGAACGGGGCGGATCTGGAGGCGTACGGCCGGCCGCTCGACGGATTGGAGCTAGAGCGGATCCGCGACGAGTTCGGTCTCCGCGGCAAATTCGTCGCGTCGTACATCGGGACGATCGGCATGGCGCATCGGGCCGACATCCTCCTGGAGGCGGCCCAGCAGTGCACGGACCCGGACATTGTCTTTCTGGTGATGGGCACCGGCGCCGAGCGCGACGCCCTGGCAGCTAGACAGACCGCGCTTCAGCTGCCCAATTTTCGCCTGATCGACAAACAGTCCCGGGAGCGTGTGGCGTATTTCCTCGCCCTTTCGGATGTGTGCGTCGTTCACCTGAAAGCGACGCCCCTGTTTCGCACCGTGATCCCTTCGAAATTGTTCGAGGCCATGGCCATGCGCAAACCGATCCTGCTGGGGGTAGAAGGAGAGTCCAAGGAGCTCGTCGAGGAGGCGGACGCCGGCATTGCGTTTACTCCCGAGGATGTGGCCGGGCTGGTGGCCGGCGTGGAACGACTCCGAAACGATACAGCCCTGTACCTGCGGCTGGCCACACACGGTCACGCTTACGTCCACCGCCACCACGATCGGCGCGAACTCGCGCGTCGGTACGCCGCGCTGCTCGGCGATGTAGCCGGTTCACCAATTCAACATGAAAAGTGCAACGTGCGAAATGAAAAAGTGCAAAATGCAAAATGAGGTTCTGCTTCCCAGAGAAACCTGCCAACCTGCCAACCTGTAACCTGCTCCCTGCCCCATGAAAGTCTTCAACGTCGTCGGCGCTCGCCCCAACTTCATGAAAATCGGGCCCTTACACCGCGCTTTTACACGCAGCGGGGTGTTCGAATCCGTTATCGTCCATACGGGGCAGCATTATGACGAGCGCATGAGCGATGTCTTTTTCACCCAACTCGGGCTGCCGAAGCCAGACATATTCCTCGGGGTGGGAAGCGGCACTCATGCGGCGCAGACCGCGCGGATCATGATCGCGTTCGAAGGGGCGTTGATGGAGCATCGGCCCGACCTCGTGCTCGTCGTGGGGGATGTGAATTCGACGGTGGCGTGTACCCTGGTGGCGGCCAAGTGCGGGGTGCCGGTAGCGCACGTCGAAGCCGGCCTGCGCAGTGGGGACCGCACCATGCCCGAAGAAATCAACCGCATCGTCACGGATAGCATTTCGGACTACCTCTTTGTCACCGAGCAGAGCGGGATGGATAACCTGCGGCGCGAGGGCGTGGCCGACGAAAAAGTGTTCATGGTGGGGAATGTGATGATCGATTCGCTGGTCCAATTTCGGGAAACCGCCTCCGCGAGCCCGATTATGGGCGAACTCGGTCTGAATCGGCGCGGGTTCATCTTGATGACCATGCATCGGCCGGCGAATGTGGACGATGAGGCCCAGCTTGTACTGGTCGTCGAGACCATCGAGCGCCTCTGCGCGGTTTCGGTGGTGGCCATGCCCATGCATCCCCGCACACGCGCACGGTTGGAAGCGACGGGCTTGATGGCCCGGCTCGACGCGCTCTCGAATCTGGTGCTGACCGACCCGCTGGGGTACCTCGAGTTTTTGCGGTTGATGGACAACGCGTCGATCGTCGTGACCGATTCCGGGGGAGTCCAGGAAGAAACTACCTACCTGCGGATTCCATGCCTCACCCTGCGTGATAACACGGAGCGGCCCGTTACGATCGAACTGGGCACCAACGAACTGCTCCCGCTCGACCCGGCCGTCATCCGGGCGCGGGTGGACGCCATCCGCGCCGGCCGGGCGAAACACGGGCGGGTCCCTCCCCTGTGGGATGGGAATGCGGCAAACCGTATCGTGGAGGTGCTGGAGCAGGTGTTTCGGCCGGCAATGTCATGACGAAACGGAAGCAGAGCCGGCCGGGGAAAAAACGACCCGCGTTGGGAGGAAGAAAAGGAAGTATCACACACGTAGAGGGGGGAAGCAACGGATGGGTGTACAAAGAAGTCCCCTGTGGGCTGGATCTCAAAAAAGGACCGATCCTTGATTGAGGAAGCGACCGTCATGAACCAGGCGTTTCCCTGTGTGTGTTCGACTACCGCCGGCGGTTCGCATCGTACATACAGGCAAATACTATTCAGCTTTTATCAAGAACCCGATTTCCGCGATACCTATTGAGGTGCTACGAAATCCACATTAACCTTCGTGTTTTGCCTGACTGAGAGTTGCTGACCGAAGTACGAGGCGACCGACTCCCTTTCGTCGCCGATTGCCTGGTCAGCCCTCAGGGGCAACTACGAATCTCAAATATTGTAATCATGAGATGTCTTATCACCGGAGGCGCCGGGTTCATCGGAAGTCACCTCGCCGACTATCTGCTTGCGCAGGGGCAGTATGTTCACATCATCGATAACCTGTCAACCGGCCGCCTCGAAAATGTAGATCATCTTCTTAACCACGACCGGTTCGAATCCACGATCGCCGACATTCTCGACTACAGCGAACTCGAAAAACAGATCTCCCGCTGCGACCACGTGTACCATCTGGCCGCGGCCGTGGGCGTCCGGCTCATTATGGAGCAGCCCGTCGAGACCATCGTAACGAACGTGCGAGGGACGGAGAATGTGCTGATGCTGGCGAGCCAGTACCGGAAGAAGGTGCTCGTGGCGTCTACTTCCGAGGTGTACGGCAAGTTGATGGAGACGAAGTCCGGCATCGAACGCCTGCGGGAAGACGACGACCTCACGATCGGCGCGACAAACAAGCGGCGCTGGGCGTACGCCTGCTCCAAGACGATCGACGAATTCCTCGCGCTCGCTTACAGCGATGAGAAGAAACTCCCGGTCGTGGTCACCCGATTCTTCAATACCGTCGGGCCCCGGCAGACGGGCCGTTACGGTATGGTGATCCCGAACTTCGTGCAGCGCGCCCTGGCCAACGAGCCCATTCAGGTATTTGGCGACGGGGAGCAGTCCCGCTGCTTCACGTACGTCGGCGACGCCGTCCGCGCGATCGTCCAGCTCATGCAGACGCCGTCTGCCGAAGGTCAGGTGTACAACATCGGCGGCCATGAAGAAATCACGATGAACGAACTCGCCCGCCGCGTGAAACGCATCGCGGGAAGCTCATCAGCGATTCAGCACATCCCGTACGAGCAGACGTACGGTCCGGGCTTCGAGGACATGCGCCGGCGCACGCCGGACATCTCCAAGCTTAGTGCCGCCATCGGGCATACGCCGACCTACACGACGGACGATATCCTGCACGAAGTCGTCCGCCATTTCCGGAACGCCGGCAAGCCCACGCATGCGGTTCCAGTGAAACAACCCGCAACGAAAACTTTGACGCCTGTAGCGCTGTAAAACGGCGTCAACCGAGCGCGCTCTTCAATCGCACCCCGAGGATATTCCCATGACGCAGCCCGACGCGCTCATGCCAGCCGGATTCACCGTACCAGACCTGCTCTGGTTCAGTGGCGTGTTCGCCTTCCTGGCGACCCTCCTGGCTACGCCGGTCGTCATCCGGCTCGCGCATCGTCAGCAGTGGGTGGCGAAACCCAGGGCGGACCGCTGGCACGAAAAGCCGACGGCGTTGATGGGAGGCATCGCGATGTATGCCGGCGCTGGGCTCTGCCTGCTGGGCATGACGGCCCTCTCGTTGCCGTGGTCGATCTGGCTCGGCGCCACCATCATGTTTGTCACGGGGCTTGTCGATGATCTGGTCACCATCCGGCCGCTTACCAAGCTGGCCGCCCAGGTGGTCGCCGCCGGCGTGATGGTGCTGGATGGGTTCACCTTCGGCGCCGGCTGGCCCGTTTGGGCGTCGGTGCCGGTGACGTTTTTGTGGTTGATCGGCGTCACGAATGCCCTCAATCTCCTCGATAACATGGACGGCCTCGCCGCCGGCATCGCGGGTGTCGCTTCGCTCGTCCTGGCGATCCTGTTCAGCCTCGGCGGGGACCTTGTCGGTTTTGGGGCCGCCACCGCGCTGGCTGGCGCCACGGCCGGCTTCCTGGTATTCAATTTTAAGCCGGCGCGCATCTTCATGGGCGACAGCGGCAGCCTCTTTCTCGGCTACATGATCGCCGGCCTGAGCCTGCTCACCCAGTCGGACACCGCCGGCATGCCGCCACTCGCCGTGGTGCTGGTAAGCGCGCTCGTGCTGGCCATCCCCATCTTCGATACGACGCTGGTGACGATCGTCCGCAAGAGCAACGGCCGGGCGGTGTCGCAGGGTGGGCGGGACCACAGTTCGCATCGGCTGGTGTTTCTCGGGCTCTCCGAACGCCGCGCCGTCGTTACGTTATATGCTTTCGGATTTATATGCGGGATGGGCGCCCTCGGCGCGTATCTCCTGGACATCCGGATATTTTACGGGCTGGCCCTAGTGCTGGTGGCCTCGCTTGTAACGCTCGGCATCTACCTCGGCCGCATCAACGTCTATGGCTCGGCGCTGCCGCAGCGTTCGGTCGCTGTAAGCGACCACATCCTGGTAGTTCCTCCGACCGTAATCGTCCGCCCGGAGCGGGAGTACGGAGAACGCGCCCTCCTGTATGGGGCCGGCGACGCCGGCGTCTCGACCCTCCAGGAGCTGCGTCAACACCCCGAATGGGGCCTCGAGCCCATCGGGTTTATCGATGACGATCCCCTCAAACTGGGCACAACGATTCTCGGCCTCCCGGTCGTGGGCTCTTTTCGGGATCTCCATCGTATCATCTCGGCAAAACGGCCCGGCGCCGTACTGATCACCGCGTTCGACATGACACTGGCGCGCCGTGCGGAAATAAGCGCCGCTTGCGCCCATCTGGGGGTGCCATGTCGCGATGCGTATAGCGGTTCACATACGCTTGCCGAGCAGGCAAATCACACGATGGCCGTCGATTTCTAGATCGCCGGCCGGCAACCGCCTCACCAGCGGCGGCCGCACATCATCTCTGGTTATAACGCACAGGTTCGAGGTATAACTATGCCTGCGAAAATCGCTGAATTCACGCAATCCAATGTTTCCGTTCCTAAAATGGGTCATGCCCGCGATCTCTGGGAAAAGCTCGAGACCCGACAGGCCCGTATCGGCGTCGTCGGTCTGGGATATGTCGGCCTGCCGCTTGCGGTCGAATATGCGCAGCGGGGCTTCCCGACGCTCGGCATCGACCTGAACCGGGAACGCGTGCTGCGGCTCAACGCCGGCGCGAACTACATCCAGGACATCGACGACGCCTCGATCAAGACGATCGTTGAAAGCGGGACGTTTGTCGCCGAGGACGATTTCTCTGCTTCCGGTACGGTTGATGTCTTCTTCATCTGCGTCCCGACGCCCGTCACGGCGCACAAGGATCCCGATACCTCCTATATCTCCTCGGCCGCCCAGGCGATCGCGGCGCACATCCGCCCTGGTCAGCTTATCATCCTGAAAAGCACCACGTACCCGGATACGACGGAAGGCCTCGTCAAGCCGATCCTGGAGAAGGAGGCGGCGAAGCATGGCATGCAACTCGGGGTAGACTTCTTCCTGGCCTTCAGCCCGGAACGCATCGACCCGGGCAATACGCAGTTTACGACGGCCAACACGCCGATCGTCGTCGGCGGCGTGACGCAGGCATGCACCGAGTTAGCCTGCATGGCCATGAAGCAGGTGGTGGCCCACGTCCATCCGGTATCGAGCCCGAAGGTGGCCGAGATGGAGAAGCTGCTGGAGAACACGTTCCGGTCGGTCAACATTGCCCTGGTGAATGAACTTGCCCGGCTGTGCGACCGAATGGGCGGGATTTCGATCTGGGAGGTCATCGAGGCGGCGGCCACAAAGCCGTTCGGCTACATGCCGTTTTTCCCCGGCCCCGGCCTTGGCGGGCATTGCATCCCCATCGATCCCTATTACCTCTCGTGGCTGGCGCGGCGGTACGACTTCGAGACGAGCTTCATCACGCTGTCCGCCCGGATTAACGAAGAGATGCCCTTTTATGTCCTCGACGCCGTCATCCGGTGTCTGGCGCACCAGCCGGTGCGTATGGAGGACGCGAAGATCCTCATCCTGGGCGTTGCGTTTAAAAAAGACGTGGACGATATCCGGCACTCGCCGGCGCTGAAAGTCATCGAACTCCTTTACAACAAGGGGATCACGCACATCGAATACAGCGACCCGCATGTGCCGGCGCTCCGCGTGGAGACGGGGAAGGGCGACCTCGAGATGAAATCGATCCCCCTCTCCGAGTCGATGCTCCAGCGTTACCAGGCCGTCGTCATCCTCACGCAGCACAGCGCCTTCCCCTACGCCATGATTGCCGAACACGCCCGCGCCATCGTCGACACCCGCAACGCCATGCAGCACATCCCGCACAACCGGGATAAGGTGATGCTGCTGGGCGGCGGAGAGTTTTGAAAAGTGTAAAGTGTAAAGTGTAAAGTGGAAAGTGAAAAGTGAAAAGTGAAAAGTGAAAAGTGAAAAGTGAAAAGTGGAATGTGAAAAGTGAAAAGTGAACCGGTTCTGCTAAAGACTTTTCACTTTTCACTTTCCACTTTACGATTAAACCATCCTTCAACCTGTTCCCGGTCGTACGCGTCGTCCTTGTGGAGGAATTCGTTGCTGGAGCATACATACGTATAGTCGGCCTTCCAGGCATCGATCCGTTTGACGATGGTGTCGATGGCGTCCAGGATGTAGTCGAGCCGGGCGTTTGTCAGCGTGGGATGGAGGGAGAGGCGGACCCAGCCCGGTTTGGCGGACAGGTCGTGGTGGTTGAGGATCTGGTCGAGAATGGCGTTGGACATGTCCTGGTCTACATGGAGCAGGTAGTGGCCGTACGTGCCGGCGCACGAGCAGCCACCGCGCACCTGGATGCCGAATCGGTCGTTGAGGAGGCGGACGATGAGGTTGTAGTGGATGCCTTCCACGTAAAACGAGACGATCCCGAGCCGGTCCTCGACGGCGTCGGCGAGGATGTGGAGGCCCGGGATGGCTCGGAGCCGGCGGAAGGCCGTCGCGAGCAGCTCCTGCTCACGCGCATGGATGGCTTCGACGCCCATCTCCTCCTTGAGACGTACGGCCAGCGCGGCGCGCATGGTTTGCAGGAACGCCGGCGTCCCACCATCTTCGCGGGCTTCGATGTCCTCGATGAAGCTATGCACGCCCCAGGGGTTCGTCCAGTTCACCGTGCCCCCGCCCGGGTGGTCCGGCACGCGGTTGCGGTAAAGCCGTTTGGTGAAGATGAGCGCGCCCGGCGTACCGGGGCCCCCGAGGAATTTATGGGGGGAAAAAAAGACGGCATCGAGCGCGGCCATCGGGTCGGCGGGGTGCATGTCGATGGCGACATAGGGGGCCGAGGCGGCAAAATCCACGAAACAGTAGCCGCCGTGTTCGTGCATGATCCGCGCGAGGTCGTGATACGGCGTCGTTATGCCTGTCACGTTCGAACAGGCCGTAAACGAGCCGATGAGCAGCGGCCGGCCGGTATAGGTGACGATGAGACGGCGGAGAGATTCCGGGTCGACGAGGCCGGCGTCGTCCGACGGCAAGACCACCACGTCGGCGAGCGACTCCATCCACGAGGTGTGGTTCGAGTGGTGCTCCATGTGGGTGACAAAAACCACTGGCCGCTCCTCGGTGCGCAGCGTGACGCGCGGCAGGACGAGATCCGGCACCCGCAGCCCCAGGATGCGCTGGAATTTGCTAATCGCGCCCGTCATGCCCGAGCCGGACATGATGATGGCGTCGTCCGGGCCGGCGTTGACGTGGGCTTTGAGGATCCGCTGCGCCTCGTGGTAAGCGCGGGTCATCGTGGTGCCGGTGACGCTGGATTCCGTGTGGGTATTGCCCACCATGGGGCCGAAGAGGTCGAGCATGTGCTCCTCGATGGGCCGGTAGAGCCGGCCGCTGGCCACCCAGTCCGCATACACGAGCGGCATCGTGCCATAGGGCGACTCAAACGTGGCGTCGTCTCCGACGATGCGTTCGCGAAAACGCGCAAAATGGGATTCGAGCGCGCTGTCGGGGCGCGGCGTCTCCAGTGTGGGCAGGTCGTGTAACGACATCGGTTACGTAGATCGGCTGGGTGGGGTCGGGCAGATGAAGATACGATACGACGTGCTTCGAGGCACCCCTGGCGCGGTATCGCCCCTTTGTCATGCGCCTTTCGTTCCAACGGATGCCCCACGATGAAGGCCTGGACCGATGTTGACCGCTTTAGGCTATCGGCGCAGATAAACGCCGGCTCGATAGGCCGGCGCCGACAGGATATTTTGCCCGCGGGTGGCGCCCTCGATCGAGACCGACACCCCCATGGTACCGCTCAACGCAACCGCCAGTTCGAAGGCGTACACGAGATACCGCTGATTATTGCCGTATAGCCCACCTGTGCCACCCTGCGTTTCGTCGTCGCCATTGCGGAGAGGTTCCAGGCCGCGAAGCCGAGCGATGAGGGTCAGTTTTTGGGCGACGGTGTAGCCGGCTTCGGCGTCGAAGCGGAATTCATCCGAAAACCCCTGCGTACGGTTGTTGAAGCCAGCCTGGACGGCCGCGTAGGCCGGCGCCGGGTAAAAAGAATGACCGATTCCCAGGGAAAGCGTCTGGTTAAATTCCCCATCCCCGGTATACAGCCCGTTTGCATGCCCGGTATCGCCCAGGGGGATGCCCGCCATCAGGCTGGCGCTGGCCACGGTGTTGCCGATCTGGAAGAGTCCGATGCGGACACCGAGATCGGCGTCGGCGATGCGGGTGGTTTCGGCGCCCTCGAAGAACTCCGCGCCGGTTTCACGGCCGATCTGCCGGTTCAGCGTGAGCCGCTGGAGGAAGGGAAGGTAGGCGACTCCGGTGATGCGGTCTGAAAATCCGTGCTCGCCGTAGAGACTGAAGGTGTAGTCTGCCAGCGTGGGGATGGCGATGCGATTCCCGTTCGGCTCGTAGTAGCGGTTGGCGCGGACGAATCCGAAGCCGAATTTATAGTAGCCCTGTCCCCGTTTTTGTGTCCACGGGCCGGCCGAGGCGTCGCCAATCGAAAGGGATAGGAAAATAACGAGCAGGAGGAGACGTTGCAGGTGCATGGTTCTGCCAGCGAGATAAAGCGTGAACGCGTTCGAAGTCCTACAACCGCGCAAACCCGAAGGTCACGTTAAATGGTTTGCAGTGGATGATCACATAGTCGAAATCGGAGATGGTGGTGCCCGCAGGCAGCACGTACGTCTGCGCGCCGCGGGTCGACTGCAGCGCGCCCACTTCCAGGCTGCCGGCATTCACCGAACTGGCGGACGAGAGGTAGACGTACAAATCGGGGCCGTTGCTGCTCACAAAGGTATCGCCGAAGCGGAGTTGCAACCCGCCTTCTGGTCGTGGTTCCAGGAAGGCGGCCCCGGCTACATTGTATCCCGTGCCCGGCCGGGGCTGGAAGCTGCCACTGCGAGAGGGTGCCAGCACCGCGAGCTGCGCCGGCGCGCTCTCGACGCCATCGACCGTGGCCACGATGGCGACGGCGCCGGGCGCGATGCCAAGCACGTTTCCGGAAGCGTCGATCGTGGCGATGGCCGTGTCGGATGTGCGCCACTCGACCGTAAGGCCGGTGAGCGCCTCGTCGAGCACGTTAAACACCTGGGCCGTGAAGCGCAGTCCTCTTCCGACCGTCACGCTTGTATCGGCCTGATTAATACGCACCTCCGCCACTTCATTCGGATCGCCGACGACCGTCAGCAGCGCTTCGTCGCTCTGAATGCCATGCGCCGTGGCAACGATCCGCGCCTGCCCCGTTCCGACGCCCGTGGCGACCCCGTTTTCGCCGATGGTGGCCACGGTAACATCGGAAACCGTCCAGACGATCGGCGCCGAAACAGCCGCACCGGTGCTGTCGAAATAGGTAGCCTCATACGCGAGCGTCTCCCCGACTACGATGGCCTCTGTGACGGGGGTCAGGGCGATGTATGGGTCGGCGAACTCGATCGCCTCGTTGAGGAAGTCGGTGCCGATGCAGCCGGCCAGGAGGCATAGCGGCAACAGTGCTGATACCAACCAGCGGGGAATGTGACGTGTAGGCATGCGGCAATGTCGTAGGGTGAGACGACTCCAAGGTACGCAGCCCCTCCTTTTCGATGAATCACAAAAGCATAACATCGAGAGGGTTACGCGGGCATCGAAGGCACCGGAATCAGACCTGCTGTTCGTGAGCGTGGTCATGGCTGTCAATTGGAGTACATTCGAGGTTAATTGCGCGTCACACCACCCACGCGCCTGATCCATAACCTGTCGAAGCATCTGGCGCGATCGGCCCCTGGCTGAGCGAACGGGGGCTTTTACGCATTCGTGTGATCATATGCGACTCTTCTCCTTTGTCGCTGTCGTGTGGGTGTCTTCCACCACGATGACTCTCGAAGCTGCCGGGCAAGCGGCCCCGGGCGCACTCCCTCCTGGCGTGACCATGGCGATGGTCGAGCAAGGCGGCGCGCTGTTTCATGGGCGCGGCATGTGTGCCAACTGCCATGGGGAAGGCGCCACGGGGGTGCTGGGGCCGGATCTGACGGATGCGGACTGGCTCCAGGCGAAGGGCAGCTACCTCTCCATCATGCAGGTTGTGCTCACGGGCGTCTCGGAGGCGCAATCCTCGCGAAATCTCGTTATGCCCCCGCGCGGCGGCGGGGCGATCGACGATGTGGACGTCCAGGCCGTGGCGGCGTATGTCTGGAGGCTCAGCCACCCGGCCGACCCGTTACCCGCCGGCATGTCCGACGCGCTCGTGGATCGGGGTAACCGAGTGTTTCACGGCGCCGGCAAATGCGTTACGTGCCACGGCGACGACGCTTCGGGTGAACGCGGCCCGGATCTAACGGACTCCGACTGGCTCCACGCCAAGGGGAGCTACCTGGAGATCGTGCGCACGATCGCAGCCGGCGTCCCCCTCGAACGCGCCACGCGAGGTGTTCCAATGCCACCCAGAGGCGGCTCGAACCTGAATCCAGATGAAGTTCATGCCGTCGCGGCGTATGTGTGGCATGTAAGCCGTTAGGGGAGGTAAAGTGCGCGGATTGGAATAGTTCGCCCTATTTTGTAAGCTGGTGAGTCCAATCGGATTTTCATCCACCCATCATCCCGGGCACACCCATGCGCGTCTCCCGCCTCTGTCTCGTCGTTATGCTCTCCATCGCCGCCTGCGCCGGGCCCGACCTCGGGATGTTCGACGGTCAGTCCGATGTCGGCGCCGTGAAGATCGCCGGGGCGGTCGATTTTGATGAGGCCGCCGGCGCCTATACCCTGGTCGGCGGCGGCACGGACCTCTGGGCGGACAACGACGAATTCCTGTTCCTCTGGAAGAAGATTCCGATCGGAGACCTCACCCTGGCGGCGGACATCGAGATCGTCGGCGACACGGGTAACCCCCACCGCAAGGCCGTGGTGATGGTCCGCCAGGACCTGGACCAAAACTCCGCGTACGCGAGCGCGGCGCTCCACGCGAACGGCCTGACCGCCCTTCAGCACCGGCCGACAAAAGGGGGGCTCACGTCCGAAGTGATCGCGAACATCCGGGGGCCCCGGCGCTTGCAGATAGCGCGGGAAGGTGATGTGCTCTACATGGCGTTCGTGGCCGGCGAAGAGCCGCTCCAACCGGCCGGCGGTTCGTTCAAGATCCCCTTTGTCGATTCCGTCTATGTTGGCTTCGGCGTCAGCTCACACAACAACGACACGACGCAGACGGCCGTGTTCCGAAACGTCGCGCTCAATACCACCCTGCCGCCGGCCGCCGGCGAGCCACGCATCGAAAGCACCCTCGAAATTATCCCCATCGCCGCTTACACGGATCGCCGGGTGGTGTACCGAGCGATGGAGCGATTCGAGGCCCCCAACTGGTCGCCCGACGGATCCTATCTCCTCTTTAACATGAACGGCGGGTTGTACACGATCCCTCCCACGGGCGGCGAGCCCACCCAGATCGTCCTCGATCCTCCCATCCGCGCCAACAACGACCATGGCATCACGCCGGACGGCCAGACGCTCATCATCAGCGGCGTGGGCCCGGGGCATGAGTCTTCCAAAATCTATACGTCGCCCATCGCGGGCGGCACGCCGAAGCTGATCACCCCGCTGGAGCCGTCGTACTGGCACGGCGTATCGCCCGATGGGCAGACCCACGTGTACTGCGCGCTTCGTAACGGCAATTACGACGTCTATTCAATGCCGATCGGCGGGGGCCGCGAGCGCCGGCTGACGACAGCCGATGGCCTGGACGACGGGCCCGAATACTCGCCCGACGGGCAGTGGATCTACTTCAACTCGGTCCGCACCGGCACCATGCAGATCTATCGTATGCGCCCGGATGGGTCCGACCAGCAGCAGCTCACGTTCGACGACTACAACGACTGGTTCCCCCACATCTCGCCGGACGGCCGGAATATGGTTTTTGTCTCCTTCGAGCCCGGCGTCGAAGGCCACCCCGCCTACCACGACGTGCTGCTGCGCATGATGCCGGCCGAAGGAGGCGAACCCGTCACCATCGCGAAGTTGTTCGGTGGGCAGGGGACGATCAACGTTAATTCGTGGTCCCCGGATAGCAAAGAGTTCGCCTTTGTGAGCCACCGCCAGGTGAGGCGTTGAACGGTAACGCGTTGAACGTTTGTCCGTTGAGCGTGAAGGCGATACATCCCATCGCTAATCGTTTATCCGCTATTCATGCGAATCAGGAGTTGAATCGCATGTTCTGGCGCTGGCAGTCGTTGCAACTCTTACCCTATTCTGAAGGCGCTATGGAAACACGAGAAATCATCCTCCCTCGTCCTGCACCGAACGAATATTCTCCGATCTTCGAGGCCGAAATTGCGCTCGTTCCTGATGGTACCGCGTTCTGCGGCCTGCTGGCCGCTCAATTAGAGGAAACCCGGTCCCTGATTACAAGCTTAGGCGAAGATGCCGCCGGGCTGCGTTATGCACCGGGGAAGTGGACGGTGCGCGAGACGGTGGGGCACCTCGCCGACTGCGAGCGGGTGCTCAGCTACCGGATGCTGCGCTTCCTGCGCGGAGACGCGACCGTTCTGAGCGGCTTCGATCACAACGCCTACGTTCCAGCGGGGCAATTTGAAGCACGCTCGCTGGCCTCCGTGTTCGAGGAGTTTCGCGCGGTCCGTGGCGCGACGATCGCGCTCATCGACAGCACGCCCGCGGAGGCTTTCGAGCGGGGCGGGGTGGTGGGTAGCAGCAGGATCACGGCGAGAGCGCTTGCGTATCTGATCGCAGGACACGAGCGGCATCATCAGGAGCTCCTACGGACGCACTACCTGCCAGCGTTGTTGGAGCGCGAGGGCGGCAGTCAACGCCGGTAGCGAGGGCGCACATCCCAACAGCTTCTATGCACGTGCACGAAATCACAGACGCCGATCGCAGGTTCCGCTATGACGTTGAGGCATTTGCGGTGTCACCCGCGGCCTTCAACCACGAGGCCCACGTACGGCTGGCCTACGTCTACCTCGCGGAAGCTGACGTTGAATCTGCTGTCCAGCGGATGCGGGATGCCCTATTGGCGTTCCTCGATCATCATAACCTGCCACTCGCCAAGTTTCACGAGACGCTCACCCGGTCGTGGATCCTCGCGTTAAGGCACTTCATGAACAAGGCCGGCAGTGAATCGGCCACGGACTTCATCGCGCGGCACCCGGAACTGCTCGACGCCGGGATTATGCTCACGCACTATTCCGCGCAGGCTCTCTTCTCCGATGAGGCTCGGTCGGCGTTTGTCGAGCCCGATCTGGATCCGATTCCGTGGTAGGTCGGCCCCATCTTACATTGACTTCGCGGCTCGACGCCCAGAAGTGAAGGGCGTTTGTGGGTGACGATATATCGCCCGCACCTTTCTCGTCCACCCTATCGTAGGGGGCCACACGCCCACCGACAATGATCAACCCCCCGCTGTGTATGAAAGCCGCCATCTACACCACCTACGGTCCCCCCGAAGTCGTCACCATTGCCGAAGTCCCCACGCCCGTCCCGGGGGATGACGAAGTCCTGATCCGCATCCGCGCGACCACCGTCTCGACGGCCGACTGGCGGGTGCGTAGCCTGTCGCTCCCGGCCGGTTTCGGGCTCCTGGCGCGGCCAATTTTCGGCTTCACAAAGCCCCGCCAGCCGATCCTGGGCACCGAGCTGGCCGGCGATGTCGCGGCCGTCGGGAAAAACGTCACCCGATTCAAGGTTGGCGACGCCGTGTTTGCCTATCCAGGGAGTAAGATGGGGTGCCATGCCGAATACCGTTGCCTCCCCGAGGATGCCCCGATCACCCGTAAACCACCCAATCTGACGTACGAAGAGGCGGCCACCCTGTCGTTCGGGGGAACGACAATGCTGGATTTCTACCGCCGGGCAGGCCTCAAGGCAGGGGATCGTGTGCTCGTCAACGGGGCTTCGGGCACCGTGGGCATCGCGGCGGTCCAGCTGGCGCGGCACGCCGGCGCCGAGGTCACGGCCGTCTGTGGGGGGCGTAGTGAGGAGCTGGTAATGTCTCTCGGAGCCACCCAGATCATCGACTATACGAAGGAGGATTTCACCCGGAACGGTCGGCGGTATGATGTTATCGTGGACACCGTGGGTACCGCGCCCTACGCGCGGTGCAAGGGCTCGCTTGCGGCCGGCGGCCGGCTCCTGGTCATCCTGGGAGGGCTCGGCGCGTTGCTGGCCGCGCCGTTTGTCTCGATGACGAGCGACAAAAAAGTCATCGCCGGCCCCGGGGCCGAGCGCCGCGAGGACATCGAGCAGCTGGCGGGGCTGGCAGAAGCCGGCGTGCTAAAACCCGTCATCGACCGCACGTATCCGCTCGACCAGATCGTCGAGGCGCATCGGTATGTCGATTCCGGACGCAAGCAGGGGAGTGTGGTGGTGGTGGTATAGAGAACTTTTGGACGATTTGGGCATGAGAACGGAAGTCTAACAGACCGTGACTGTTGCAATGAAATATCTCATCGTGATCGAGCCAACACATACGGGATTTTCCGCGTACTCGCCGGATCTACCCGGGTGTGTTTCGACGGGTGATACCATACCCGAAGTGGAGCGAAACATGCGCGAGGCCATCGCCTTTCACGTGGAAGGCCTTCAACGCGAAGGTCTGCACGTGCCCGAACCTTCGAGTGTGTCTCGTTATGTCGAAATCGCGGCGTAGGATGATCGTTCACGCGTATCGCCTCCCCCCATGCGTACCGGCTTTCTGGTAGTGCTCGTCCTCCACGGACTCATCCATGTTATGGGCTTTGCGAAAGCCTTCGGGTACGCGGAGATTCCCGCGTTGACGCTCCCCATTTCGCGAGGCCAGGGGGTGTTGTGGCTCCTCGCCGGCCACACCATGTTACTCACGGCCGGCTGCCTCGTCCAGGCACCGCGACTCTGGGGCAGCGTCGGACTCCGGGCCGTGGTGAAGGGAAGTGGCATCCTGCGGCCGGCGCGTATACATACATCGAGATGGAACTGGTGGACTGGCGGGTGAATGAGTACTGAACGACAACACGATCGATTTCTAATCCTATGGAAAAACGCGCCAAAGACAACCCCTGGCTCTTGAAAACGCCGCCCCAGACGGCCGATTACCAGATGTACGTCGACTCCAAAGACGGGAAGGAAATCATCGTCTGCACCGTGGGCACAACGGTGCTGCACTACGACTACCGGTGCCTGGCGGACCTCCACGCCATGCTCAAACATCACGGCGACTGGATGGAGCTCGGCAGCAAGGACGAGAAGCAGGAGACGACCCCCGGCACCGTCGAACACTGGGGCCGCTCGCCGGACAACCCGGTTGGCGGCTGGTACGGGCTCAAGAAAGGCTTTCGCGGTCGCTTCGGGATGTACGTCCCCCCGCTGATGGAGGCGCTGGGCCTGGCGGAGGTGGAGCACAACGCGCGCAACAATCGGATGCGGGAGAAGTAGCGGGTTAGGGTTGGCGGGATTCCTGGGCCCTCGTTTTAAGACCAGTGCGAATCAGGAGTTCAAGCCGTATCAAATCAATCAATCTGACTGGCATTCCCCCCTTTCCTCGTCTTCCCCAACTCGATTGGGGATCCATAGGCGGCTGATCGCATGCAGTCGGGCCTCATGGGGGCTGAAGGAAAATAGGAGCACCAATCTATTCAAG